>JAYVTD010000620.1:0-21949 GCA_043774765.1 Rhizobacter sp.
GCCTTGGCGCTGTCGCGCTTGGCGGGCTTGCCGCCGTCGGTGGCCTTGGCGGCGGGCTTGTCGCTCGCCGCCGCGGGTTTCGCCGGCTCGGTTTCGGCCGGCGCCGGTTTGCCGGCGGCATTGGCGAGTTGGGTCGCCACCTGCGGCGGCACCGGTTCGATCTTGTTCTCGCGCATGTAGTCGTTCATGTCGCGCCAGCCGGCGAAGACCGAAGCCTTGTCGGCCTTTCGGTTGAGCGCGTAACAGTCTTCGATGGCGCGGCCGGCGTGGCGGCAGGCACCGCCGATGGCCTTGCCGTCGGCTTCCCGAACCGCGGCCACTTTTTCGGGCGACTCGATGCCCAGCGCACCCACGACCACGTCACAACCGGCCAGCAAGGCAGTGGCGAACAGGGTGGCGGTGAGGGCAAAGCGGCGCATGGCAGAACCGGAGGAGTTGTGCAGCGTATATCGGCACGCCTCGCCGCGACTTGAGGCCCGGGCGGGTCGCGCGCTCAGTGCGCCGCGCCGGAGGCCATCGCCAGCAGCTTCTCCACCCGCTCTTCGGTCGACGGGTGAGTCGAGAACAGTCCGCGCAGGCCGCCACCCGACAACGGGTTGATGATCATCATCTGTGCCGTTTCGGGGTGCCGCTCGGCTGCGGCCAGCGGAATGCCGTGCGCGTATTGCTGGATCTTCTGCAGCGCGCTGGCCAAGGCGCGCGGGTCGCCCGAGATCTCGGCGCCACCGCGGTCGGCCTCGAACTCGCGGGCGCGGCTGATCGCCATCTGGATCAGGCCGGCGGCAATCGGCGCCAGGATCATCACCAGCATGCCGACCAGCGGGTTGCGCGAGCGGCCTTCGCTGTCGCGCCCACCGAAAAACATCGCGAAGTTGGCGAGCATCGAGATCGCGCCGGCCATCGTGGCGCTGACGGTGCTGATGAGGATGTCGCGATGGCGCACGTGGGCCAATTCGTGCGCCATCACGCCGCGCAACTCGGCTTGCGTCAGGACCCGCATGATGCCGGTGGTGGCGGCCACCGCCGCATGCTCGGGGTTGCGGCCGGTGGCGAACGCGTTGGGCGCGTCATCGTTGATGACGTAGACCTTGGGCATGGGCAGCTGCGCGCGCTGGGCGAGCTCGCGAACCGTCGCGTAGAACTGCGGCGCGGAGGTCTCGTCGACCTCTTGCGCGTTGTACATCTTCAGCACCAGCTTGTCGGAAAACCAGTAGCTGAAGAAGTTCATGCCGAGCGCCACGACCAGCGCGATCATCATGCCTTGCCGGCCACCGAGCACCGAGCCGATGGCCATGAACAAGGCTGTGATCGAAGCCATCAACACGGCGGTCTTCATCAGGTTGAACATCAATCGGCCTTTCGTGAAACGATGGCCCCAGTAGATGCGGCCGCACGCGTGGAGTTCAACGCGGGCAAAGCTCGAAGGCCGCCCCCACCGCGACCGGCATGCCTTGCAGCAGCGCTTGTGCCGCCAGCCGTTTGCCGCCGGGGCGCTGCAGTTCGGTGAGTTGCAACGCGCCCTGCCCGCATGCCACGCTGATGCCGTCGGCACCGACCGCCAACACGCTGCCGGGCGTGCCGCTGCCGGCCACGATGCGGCCACGCCAGCATTTGAGCGTCGTCTCGCCCAGCGTGGCGCTGGCGCCGGGGAACGGGTCGAAGGCGCGCAGGCGGCGTTCGATCGCCTCGGCGGGTTCGTGCCAGTCGATCACCGCTTCGGCCTTGTCGACCTTGTGCGCATAGCTCACCCCCTGCACCGGCTGCGGTGTGGGTTGCAGCCCGCCACAGGCGGCGAGCTCAAGCGTTTCAACGATCAGCCGACCGCCCAGCGCCGCGAGTCGGTCGTGCAGCGATGCGGTGGAGTCGGTGCCCGCGATGCCGATCGCCCCGACCAGCAGCATGTCGCCGGTGTCGAGGCCGGCGTCCATCTGCATGATGGTGATGCCGGTCTGCGTGTCGCCGGCCTCGATCGCGCGGTGGATCGGCGCCGCGCCGCGCCAGCGTGGCAGCAGCGAGCCGTGGATGTTGATGCAACCCAGACGCGGCAACTCCAGAACCCAGATTGGCAGTATCAGGCCGTAAGCGGCCACGACCAGCACGTCGGGCGCGGCCGCCTGCAGGGCGCTGCGCACCTCCCCAGCATCGGCCACAAACTTGCCGTCCAGGCGCAGGCTGCGCGGCTGGGCGACTCTGATGCCGTGTTCGAGCGCCAGCGTTTTTACCGGCGACGGGCTCAGCTTCAAGCCGCGGCCGGCCGGCCGGTCGGGCTGGCTCAGTACCAGCGAAACGCGAAAACCCGCGCTGAGCAGTTGCGCGAGCGCAACTCGGGCAAATTCCGGTGTGCCAGCGAAAGCGACCTTCATCGGTCGGCGCCCGGGCGACGGCGAAGCTCAATCACGCTCGTCGTCCCGCGCCTTCTTCAGCATCTTGGTCTTGATGCGGTCGCGTTTGAGCTGGCTCAGGTACTCGACGAACACCTTGCCGATCAGGTGATCCATTTCGTGCTGAACGCACACCGCCAGCAGGCCTTCGGCTTCGAATTGCTGCATCTCGCCAGCACGGTCGAGCGCGCGCACCGTGACCCGGGAATGGCGTGGCACCTTGTCGAAGACCAATGGAACCGACAGGCAACCTTCGTCGGCCAGCGTCATCTCGACGCTCCAGTCGACGAGTTCCGGGTTGATCAGCACCCGCGGGTCGTCACGGGCGTCGGAGGTGTCGATCACGATGACCCGCTCGTGCACGTCGACCTGGGTCGCGGCCAGGCCGACTCCGTCGGCGTCGTACATGCTTTCCAGCAGGTCGTCGACGAGCTCGCGAATTCGGGCGTCGACGGCCGCGACCGGCCTGGCGACCGTGTGCAGGCGGGGGTCGGGGTAACGCAGGATCTGAAGTTTGGCCATGGCGATCAATTCGGGGACGTTGGCTGCGCGGGCGCGCGCGAGCCTGTGGGACCAGCACAACGGCGCCGGCCGTGACAGGTCTCACACGCGGCGCTGGCGGAGGTCACTTTCGTTGCGATATCAAGGGTTTAGAGGCAGAATCTGTGAAACTGATTGAGGATTTTCGCCGAACCGCGACCCCTCGGGCGCCAACGGCTCAGTAACCCCACGGCGCAGGCCCTCCAGCGGGCGTACCCTGAGAGATTTATACATGACCCGAAGCAAACGCTCCGTCTTCCACGTTCGCCGGGGCGCATTCGCCGCTTCCCTGAGCGCTTTGCTCGGCGCGTCGCTCGGCTTCGGTGCGGTACACGCCGCCGACTTCCCTATCACGTCGCAGCAGCGCGGCACCGCGCAGCGGGTCGCGCAAAACGGCGTGCCGCTCTCGGAGCTGGCCGCCAACGCCCCCGACTCCTACACCGTCAAGCCGCGTGACACGCTGTGGGACATCTCCAAATTGTTCCTGAAGAGCCCGTGGCGCTGGCCCGAACTCTGGGGCATGAACCTGGAGCAGATCCGCAACCCGCACCTGATCTACCCCGGTCAGGTGCTCTACCTCGACAAATCGAACGGCCGGGCCAGGCTGCGCCTGGGCACCCCGGTCGGCTCCGACCAGAGTGGCCGGCTGTCGCCGCGCATTCGCTCGACCGAGCTCGGCAACGGCGGCATTCCGTCGATTCCGTTTCACCTGATCGAGCCGTTCCTGAACGAAGCCGTGATCTTCGAAAGCAACGAACTCGAAGCCGCGCCGCGCATCGTTGCCTCCCAGGAAGGGCGTGTGATGCTGTCGCGTGGCGAACTCGCCTATGTTCGTGGCGAGCTGGCCAACGAACGTGAGTTCCGCATCTTTCGCGAGCCGCGGCCGCTGCTCGACCCGACCACACGCGAGCTGCTGGGCTACGAGGCCAACTACGTCGGCACCGCCGAGTACACACGCCTGGGCGAGAACCGCAGCAACGCCGCCGGCAAGGCCGAGATCGTTCCCGCCACGTTCACGATCACGTCGACCCGTCAGGAAGCCGGAGTCGGTGACCGTCTCGCCGTTGTGCCACCACGCGAACTCAGCAACTACGCGCCGCACGCGCCGCAAGGCCCGATGAGCGGGCAGATCGTGTCGCTGTATGGCGATGCATTGACCGGCGGGCAGAACCAGATCGTCGCACTCAACCGCGGTTCGAACGAGGGTGTCGAGCGCGGCCACGTGCTGGCGCTCTGGCGTGATGGCGCGACCATGATCGACAAGACCGATGCCGGCCGCCCCACCATCAAATTGCCCGACGAACGCCACGGCGTGCTGTTCGTTTTCCGTGTGTTCAAACGCATGTCCTACGCCTTGATCCTGTCGGTGCAAGAGCCGGTCAAACCGGGCGACCGCTTCACCCAGCCTTGAGCAAAAGCGCGGCGGGCGCTGCGTGATCGACTCCGAAGAACTCGGCGCCTGGATCAGGCTGCTCGAAACACCCGGTGTCGGCCGCGAATCGGCCCGCCGGTTGCTGGCGACATTCGGATCACCTCAAGCGGTGCTCGCCGCAGCGACATCGGCACGCCGCGAAGTCGTTGGCGCGGTGGCTGCGAGCGCGCTGGCCGAAACTTCCGCGGCGCTGGAACAACAGATCCAGACCACGCTTGAATGGCTCGCGGCCGAAACCACGGCGCCGCGCAGCGTGATCCCGCTCGGCCACGCCCATTTTCCCCCGGCCTTGCTCCACGCTGCCGACCCGCCGCTGATGCTGTATGCGCAAGGGCGCCTCGAGCTGCTGGCAGGCGAAGCGATCGCGGTCGTGGGCAGCCGCAACCCCACCCGCCAGGGCACCGACAACGCGCGGGCCTTCAGCGCGCACCTGAGCCACGCGGGCTTCACCGTGGTGTCGGGGCTGGCACTGGGCATCGACGCGGCGGCGCACGAAGGCGGCCTCGAAGGCGCGGCCAGCACCGTGGCCGTCGTCGGCACCGGGCTCGACCGGGTTTATCCAAAACGCCACCTCGCTCTGGCACGCCGCATTGCCGAACAAGGCTTGATCGTGAGCGAATACTCGCTCGGCACGCCGCCGCTGCCAGAGAACTTCCCGAACCGCAACCGCATCATCGCCGGGCTGACGCGCGGCACGCTGGTGGTCGAGGCGGCCTTGAAGTCCGGCTCGCTGATCACCGCGCGACTGGCTTCGGAATCGGGACGCGACGTGTTCGCGATCCCCGGCTCGATCCACTCGCCGCAGGCGCGCGGCTGCCACGCGCTGATCAAACAGGGTGCCAAGCTGGTCGAAAGCGCCCAGGACATTCTCGAAGAGTTGAACCTGACCGGCGCGGCCTCGCCGATCGAAGCCGCCCACGGCGAACTGGTTCTGGAGGAGGAGGACGCCGTGCTGCACGCCCTCGGCTTCGACCCGGTGACGCTCGACGCGCTGGTGGCGCGTACCGACTGGTCGGCCGCAGCACTGAACGTGCGCCTGCTGGAGCTGGAGCTGAACGGTCAGATTGCGCGCCTCCCGGGCCAGCTGTTTCAGCGGATCGGGTCCTCCTGAGCCCGGGCGCCAGGGCCTGGGGTATAGTGAAACTATGTTCGATGTGCTCGTGTACCTGTACGAAAACTACTGGCGGCCCGATGCCTGCCCGGACCATGATCAGCTGACCCGCAAGCTGTCGTCGGTCGGTTTCGAATCGGACGAGATCCAGGAAGCGCTGTCGTGGCTCGACGGTGTGGCGACCGCTGCGCAGTCGTACGTCGGCGAGCAGGGCGAGCGCAGCATGCGCGTGTACTCACCGGCCGAACAAGAACACCTTGGCGAAGCGTCGATCGGTTTCATCAGCTTTCTCGAATCGGCGGGTGTATTGCCACCGCCGATGCGCGAAATGGTCATCGACCGGGCCAGCGCCATCCCCGGCGGCCCGCTCGACCTGGAAGACCTGAAGATCATCGTGCTGATGGTGTTCTGGAGCCTGGGCGAAGAGCCCGACGCGCTGATCCTCGACGAGCTGTTCGTCGACGAAGAAGACCGGCTGATTCACTGAGCGCGCGGCCGGTACAGCGCGCCGGCAGGATCAGTTCAGGATCCGGCTCGGGTCCACATCGAGCTTTTCCATCGCACTGCGCGTGGCGCGCACCGTGAGCGATTCGTCCTGGGCCGGCACCAGCAAGCCGGCCTGCAGGAATGCCGCCAGCCGGTTCTGCTGGAACAGCACTCCGCGCCCTTGCGGCGAGACGAACAGCGTCAGCTGCCGGCGCATGCCCTGCCAGGCGAGCTGAACCGCTTCGTTGCGGTTACGGTAGTCGAGCATGTACCAGCTGCCGACCTGCAGCTCGCGCGCCCACGCGACCATGGCCGGCGTGGGCATCGATCCGCCTTCGGCAACCACTTCGAGCTCGGAGCTTTCATAGCCCGACAGGTCGTGCACCATCAACTCGTCGATCTCCAGATCGGCCGAATCGGGCAGCAGTTCTTCCAGCGTTTCGAGCCGGCCCATCAGTTCTTCGAGCCGTTCCTGCGGGATCGCGGCGGTCTTGGCCGTGAACGCCGCGGCGAGCGAATTGTTCAGGCGCTGGATGTGTTCGTCCTGCTTGTCGGCCGGCACGCCGGCGTGCAGCATGCCGTCGCGCAGCGTCTTGAGCAGCGGCGGCAGGCGCCGGATCACCTCGGCCCGCTCTTCGCGCGAAACCTTGGCGCTGGCCGACCAGATCAGGTCGGCGGCGGCGCGTTTCATCTCTTTGGTGGCGTCGCTCTGGTTGCCGCTCTTGACGGCCGCCATCGCCAGCACGTCGGCCCAGACGTGGAACAGGAACTCGCGCACGCCCTCCTGCACCGGCACCTCGTTGAGCATTTTGCGCAACTCGATCGTGTACTGGATCGCCAGCGTCTCGCGCTGCTCGACCTGGTGGGCCAGCGACACGCCCTTGCGCGAAGCCTCGTTTTCGTTCTTGAAATAGTGCTCGAGGAACTTCTCGAATTCGACCAGCACGGTCTGGAAGACTCGCCGGCCTGTGTCGGGGTAGGCCTCGACCACCTGCACGACGCGCTTGATCTCTTTTTCGAGCGCGTCACCGACCGCCCGCGCGGTGGCGTCGAAACCCATCACGCACGAACCCATGCGGTCGATCAACCGGCGTGCCGGGTGGTCGACGGTCGCGAAGAAATCGGGCTCGCTCACGGCCACTCGCAGCACCGGCATCTGCAGCCGCGCGAACCAGACCCGCACCGCCGACGGAATGCGCTCTTCGGTCAGGATGCTCTGGAACAGCAGCGCCACGATCTCGATCGTGGCACGCTCCACCGGCGTGGCCGCGGCTTGCTTCAGGGCCTGCTTGCGGTTGTTCAGCTCTTCCAGCAGCGCCGGTGTGCTGACCGCACCGGAGACAGTGCGCACCGCGCCACCGCCCGACAAACGGTTGGCGATGCCTTGCTGCGCCGCAGAGATCGCCGCCTTGAGGCCGGGAGAGACCGGAGCCGGCGCGTGGGCTGTGGCCACGAATTCCGGCAGGTGGCGGCCGACCAGGCGGTTCAGGCGGTCGAGCACCGCCTCGGCGTGCCCCGTGGCGCGCTGCTGCAAGCCGCCGGCGCGCGTCATCATGCGGGTCTCTTCGCCGACCTCGCCGCGGCCGTCGTTGGAGGCGTTCACGCTCGACTGGGTGAAACCGGCCGGGGCGTGCGTCGTGGGCTGGAAGTTGCGGTGCGTTGCACGGGTGCGCCGGATGAACGGGCGCAGATCGACCTCGGGCAGCACCTGTCGCTCGATCAGGAAGCGGTTGGTCTCGTGGAAACCTTCTTCGGAAAAATGCGCGAACTCTTCGTGCAGGACCGGCTGCAGCATGCGCCACATGTCGAGGCCGAGGCCGGCAGCGCGCCACGAGGTGGTGACGATGCGCGCGAGCGACTGCGGCCGCAGGATGTCGTGCGCGTCGAGCTCATCGCGGGACTCGAGCACGTTGATGCGCGAACACAGGTCGCTGAACTCCCACGAAGCGCGGTCCATCATCGCCAGCGCTAGGCGCGAGGTCAGGATTTCGTCTTCGATGGTGTCGTCGTCGACCAGGCTGAGCTTGGCGGCGGCCCGGCCGCCCGGGCCGGGCAGGTCGCCCGGGCGCGACGCCGAAAGCAGGCCCGACTGCAACGAAGCGCGCAGCATCGTCGTCATGCTTTGCAACCAGAAGGGCGCGGCCTTTTGCAGGTCGGGCACCAGCTCGCGGCGTTTCATCGCGAGCTTGGGGTCGACCACCTGACTCACCAGAATGCGCGTGCCCTGATCAACCGCCTGCACCACCGCCGGTATGCCGGAGAGCAATCCTTCAGCGTAGGACCGCCTTGCCTGTTGGGCCAATGCCGTCGGGTTGGCGGGGGTCGGCATGGGGAGTGACTGCTCGCGTCCTGTATCAATAAAAATGGACTCTACACCACCGCCCCGGAATTCGGATCGTCGGGGTCGGTTTCCTTGCCGGGCGTGGCCTTGATCAGGTCTTCTCGCTTGACGCCGAGCCACATCGCGATGGCCGCAGCGACGAACACCGACGAGTAGATGCCGAACAGGATGCCGATGGTCAGCGCGATCGCGAAGTTGTGCAAGGTCGGCCCGCCGAAGATCAACATCGACAGCACCATCATTTGCGTGCTGCCGTGGGTGATGATGGTGCGGCTGATCGTGCTGGTGATCGCGTGGTCGATCACCTCGTGCGTGTTCATCTTGCGGAAGCGCCTGAACGCTTCGCGGATCCGGTCGAAGATCACGACCGACTCGTTGACCGAGTAACCCAGCACCGCCAGCACCGCCGCGAGCACCGTGAGGTTGAACTCCCACTGGAAGAACGCAAAGAAGCCGAGGATGATGATCACGTCGTGCAGGTTGGCGATGATCGCCGCGACTGCGAACTTCCACTCGAAGCGGATCGCGAGGTAGATCATGATGCCGATCACCACGAAGGCCAGCGCTTTGGCGCCGTCGACCGCCAGTTCACGCCCGACCTGCGGGCCGACGAACTCGGTGCGCTGCAGCTTCACCGGCTCAGCCGTGCCGGCCGAACACACCGGTCGGCTCGACACCTCGCCCTTGTCGCTCGTGATCTCTCGGGTGCTCACGCTGCCGCTCTCGGCCTTGCACAGGCTGTCGAAGACCTTGGCCACGACCTCGGTCTGTTTCATGCCGGCGGCCACGGGCAGCCGGATGATCACGTCGCGCGAGCTGCCGAAGTTCTGCACCTGCACTTCGCCGAAGTTCAGCTTCTCGACCGTGGTGCGGATCTTCTCCACGTCGGCGGTCTGCTCGTAGGCCGCCTCCATGACGATGCCGCCGGTGAACTCGATCGAGAAGTGCAAGCCGCGCGTGGCCAGAAAGAACACCGCGGCCACGAAGGTCAACGCCGAGATGACGTTGAACACCACCGCATGCCGCATGAACGGAATGTCGCGCCTGATTCTGAAAAATTCCATGTGATGTGCCTTGTTGCTGCGCGCGATCAGGTCTTCGCGGGCACGTCGTCGCCCTGCGGTTTCCAGACCTGGCCGATCGACACGCCCTTGAGCTTCTTCTGCCGGCCATACCAGAGGTTGACGAGGCCGCGCGAGAACACCACGGCCGAGAACATCGAGGTCAGGATGCCCAGGCAGTGCACGACCGCGAAGCCGCGGATCGGCCCCGAGCCGAACGCCAGCAGCGCCAGGCCCGCGATCAGCGTGGTCACGTTCGAGTCGAGAATCGTCGCGAAGGCACGCTCGTAGCCGGTGTGGATCGCCACCTGCGGCGGCGCGCCGGCACGCAGCTCTTCACGCACCCGCTCGTTGATCAGCACGTTGGCGTCGATCGCCATGCCCAGCGTGAGCGCGATCGCCGCGATGCCCGGCAGCGAGAGCGTGGCCTGCAGCATCGACAGCACCGCCAGCAGGAGCAGCAGGTTGAAGCCGAGCGCCAGCGTCGAGATCACGCCGAACAGGCGGTAGTAGACGCACATGAACAGCGCGATCGCGGCGAAGCCGTACATCACGCTGTCGAAACCCTTCACGATGTTCTCTGCACCCAGGCTCGGGCCGATGGTCTTTTCTTCGATGATGTCCATCGGCGCGGCCAGCGAGCCGGCGCGCAGCAGCAGCGCCTGGTCGCTCGCTTCGCCCGGCGTCATGCGGCCGGTGATCTGGAAGCGCGAGCCCAGTTCGCCGCGGATCACCGGCGCGGTGATCACTTCGCCCTTGCCCTTCTCGAACAGCAAAATAGCCATGCGCTTGCCGATGTTCTCGCGCGAGATGTCGCGCATGATGCGCGCGCCCTTGGCATCGACCGTCAGGTTGACGTTGGGTTCGTGCGACTGGCCGTCGAAGCCGGGTTGTGCGTCGGTCAGGTTGTCGCCGGTCAACACGACCTGGCGCTTGACGATCAGCGGCGAGCCGCCGCGTTCGATGAAACGCTCGGTGCCGAAGGGCACCGGCCCGCTGCCGCCGGCTGCGGCGAGCGCCTCGGCACTGTCGTCGACCATGCGCAACTCGAGCGTCGCGGTGCGGCCGATGATGTCCTTGGCCTTGGCCGTGTCCTGCACGCCCGGCAACTGCACGACCACGCGGTCGGCGCCCTGCTGCTGGATCACCGGCTCGGCCACGCCGAGTTCGTTGACACGGTTGTGCAGCGTGGTGATGTTCTGGGTGATCGCGGTGTCTTGCACCCGGCGCGCGGCCTCGGGCTTCAAGCTGCCGCTCAGCTTGAACTCGGCGCCTTCGGCGCTGTCGGCCCATTGCAGATCGGGCAACTGGTCGGCGAGCAGGCTGCGGGCGCTGACGAGCGTTTCACGGTCGCGGAAGCGCACGTCGACGTTGTTGCCGTCGCGGTTGATGCCGGCGTGGCGCAGGTTCTTGTCACGCAGCAGCGTCCGGATGTCGCCGGTCAGCGCTTCGGCCTTCTTGGTCAACGCCGACTTCATGTCGACCTGCATCAGGAAATAGACACCACCGCGCAGGTCCAGCCCCAGGAACATCGGCAGTGCGTGCAGGGTTGTGAGCCAGTGCGGCGAGCGCGACAGCAGGTTCAGCGCGACCACGTAACGCGGGTCGCTCGGGTCCGGGTTCAGCGCGGCGCTGATCGCTTCTTTGGCCTTGCGCTGCGCGTCGAGATCGCCGAAGCGGGCCTTGACCGAGTTGCCTTCGAACTGCACGAAGTCGGCCTTCAGGCCGGCGCGCGTGAGGATCTCTTCGACCCGCGGGGCCAGCGTGGCGTCGAGCTTGAGCGTGGCCTTGCCGCTGCTCACCTGCACCGCGGGCGCCTGGCCAAACACGTTGGGCAGCGTGTAGATCAGGCCGACGAGCAAGGCGATCACGAGGAGCGCGTATTTCCAGGCAGGGTAGCGATTCATCGGAACTTTCCTCTCGGGCCGGGCCCGCGCCAAAAGCGGAGAGCGCCTCGCCGCGTCGGTGTGACGCCGCGAGCCGCCCGCGCGTTCAACGGATTACTTGACGGAGCCTTTGGGCAGCACTTGCACGACCGCGCCGCGCTGCACCTGGATCTCGACGCCGGTGGCGATCTCGACACTCAGGAAACTCTCGCCGATCTTGGTGATCTTGCCGATCATGCCACCCGAGGTGACGACTTCGTCGCCCTTGGCCAGCGCGTCGATCATCGCCTTGGACTCTTTCTGGCGCTTCATCTGCGGGCGGATCATCACGAAATACAACACGACGAACATCAGCACCAGCGGGAGCATCGAGCCCAGGCTGCCGAACGGCGAATCTGCGGCGGCGGGTGCGGCTTGTGCAAAAGCTTCGGAAATGAACACTTGGAATTCCTTGTTGGAGCCGGGCACGACGCCTTCGGCAAAGCCTCGGGATTGTAAGGTGGGTGCGGCCAGGGCTCAGCCGGGCCGCGGCGGCGTTTACCCAGGCGCCGCCACCAGCCGAAGGTGGGTGATCTCCGACGGTGCCCCAAAACGTTTCGGCGGCCCCCAGTAACCCGTGCCGCGGCTGGTATAGACCCAGAGTTGCTGCAACCGGTTCAAGCCGGCCGTGAACGGCTGCTGCAGGCGCACGAACAGGTTCCACGGCAGGAACTGCCCGCCGTGGGTGTGGCCGGAGAGCTGCAGGTCGAAGCCTGCGGCCGATGCGGCCGTGGCGCTGCGCGGCTGGTGGGCCAGCAGCACCTTGACGAGCGCTGCATCGACCGGCGCACCGTGCAGCGAGCGCTGCGGGTCGCTGCGGTGGGCCCCATCGAAGTGGTGCGCGCCGTAGTCGGTGACTCCGGCGACGAGCAGCTGGGCCGTGTCGTGCCGCAGCACCACGTGTTCGTTCATCAGCACCTGCACGCCGAGGCGGCGCAGTTCGACCACCCAGGCGTGGGCGCCGGAGTAGTACTCGTGGTTGCCGGTGACGAAGAAGGTGCCGTGCCGAGAAGACAGCGACGCCAGCGGCGCCACGTGGGAAGCGAGCTCCTGCACGCTGCCGTCGACCAGGTCGCCGGTCACGGCCACCATGTCGGCGCCGAGCCGGTTCACCGCTTCGACGATGCGGTGCATGTAGGCGCGCTTGATCGTCGGGCCGACATGGATGTCGCTGATCTGCGCGATCGTGAAGCCGTGCAGCGCGGCCGGCAGATCGTTGATCGGGATGTCGATGGCGACGACCGCGGCGGTGCGGCGTGCGTTGACGAAGCCGACCACCGTGACGAGCACGCCGAGCAGCACGACTGCGGCGGCCGAGAGCGGTTCCAGCTCAGGCAGCGCCGCGGCCGGAACGAGCGATTCGGCGATCCAGGCGAGCAGCAGCACCAGATCGCGCACCAGCGTCAGCACGAAGAGTGAGGAAAACAAGCCCATCGCCAGCGCACCGGCCCAGGCGAGCCGGTCCGACCAGGGCTGGCTGCGCAGCCGGCGCGCCAGCAGACTCATCGGCATCGCGGCCGCCGACACCCCCAGCACGGCGGCGAACGTCAGCGCCGGCCACAGCGCGCCGGGCAGGGCCGGCACGATGCGCGCGCCGACATAAGCGTGAAGCAGGATCGAAACAATCCAGAGCGGCATGGGAAGGCATCGGGGAGCTGAGCCCGAAACATGGGGCCGCTTCGGCGGCATTCAATGCTGCCGTCGCCGCGCCATGGTCACTCAGGCCGCCACGCGCTCGTACTGCGCGACGTACTGCGCCGCGGCCGCGTCCCAATCGAAAGCCTGCGCCATCGCGCAGCGCTGCACCTCGTGCCATTCGCCCTTGCGCTTGAACAGCGCGAACGCGCGGCGCAAGGCCGTCACGTAGTCGTCGACTTCAAAGCGATCGAAGACGAAGCCGGTGGCCGAGCCGTCGTCCAGGTTCTCGAGCGAGCTGTCGACCACCGTGTCGGCCAGGCCGCCGACCTTGCGCACCAGCGGCAACGAGCCGTACTTCAGGCCGTACAACTGCGTGAGGCCGCAGGGCTCGAAGCGTGAAGGCACCATCATCACGTCGACTCCGGCCACCACGCTGTGCGCCAGCGCTTCGTCGTAGCCCACCTTCACCGCCACCGCACCGGGGTGGGTCTTCGCCGCGTGCAACAACGCCGACACGAGCGCCGGTTCGCCAGTGCCCAGCACGACGAGCTGCCCGCCGCGTTCCAGCAGCTGCGGCAAACCGGCGAGGATAAGGTTGAAGCCTTTCTGCTCGGTCAGCCGGCTCACCACGCCGAACAGCGGCCGGTCGGTTTGCGGGCCGAGGCCGAAGCTGTTCTGCAAGGCCAGCCGGCACACGCCCTTGCCGCTGAGCTTTCGGCTGTCGTAACGCGCCGGAATCAGTTCGTCGATCGCCGGATTCCAGACCGTGTCGTTCACCGCGTTCAGGATGCCGCTCAGCTCGCCCGAGCGCGCGCGCAAAACGCCATCGAGCCCGCAACCCTGCTCCTCGCCCTGGATCTCGCGTGCATAGGTGGGGCTCACCGTCGTGATGTGGTCGGCGTAGTGCAGCCCGGCTTTCATGAACGAGACCTGGCCGTGGAACTCGAGGCCATGGGTCTGGTAGAAGTCGGCCGGCAGGCCCAGTTCGCCCAGCACTGCGAGCGGGAAAGTACCCTGGAACGCGAGGTTGTGGACCGTGTGCACCGAACCCGCCAGGCGGCGCCCGGTGTGCAGTTGCGCCGCGCGAAGGTAGGCGGGCGCGAGGCCAGCGTGCCAGTCGTGCCCATGCACGACCTGCGCCGACCAAGCCGGGTCGAGCCCGTCGGCCAGAAGCGCGCCGATGCGGCCGAGCAGGGCAAAGCGGCGGTGGTTGTCGGCATAGGCATGGCCGGCCTCGTCGGCATACGGGTTGCCTTCGCGCGCATAGAGCGAAGGCGCGTCGATCAGGTAGAGCGGCACGCCGGTTCCGGGCAGCGTGCCCCGCAGCAGCCGCGCACCGTCGGGCAGGTGCGCGGCGCCGGCGACAGGCTTCGCATCGGGCACGCCGCGCAGGATCGCCGGAAATGCGGGCACCAGCACGCGCACGTCGCAGCCCCGTTTGGCCAGCGCACCCGGCAAGGCGCCGCACACGTCCGCCAGACCACCGGTCTTCAACAACGGAAAGATCTCGGAGCAGACCTGCAGCACCCTCATGTGACGACGCTCGGCTCGCTGCGGCCGGTGTGTTCGCGAATGCGCGCGAGCCGCTGCGCCAGCGTGATCAGCGGCGCGAGCGCGGCCTGCGTGGGCACGCTGTGACCGGCGACGTCGGGTTCGTAACGTTCGAGGTAGACGCGCAAGGTCGCGCCTTCTGTGCCGGTGCCCGAAAGCCGGAAGACGATGCGCGAGCCGCTGTCGAAGATGATGCGCACGCCCTGCTTCGTGGCGACCGAACCGTCGACCGGGTCGGTGTAGGAAAAGTCGTCGGCGATGTTCACGCGCTGGCCGTCGAACGACTGGCCGGCCAGCGCGGGCAGTTGTGCGCGCAAGTCGACCATCAAGGCGTTGGCGGCCGCGGTCTCGATCGCCTCGTAGTCGTGACGCGAGTAGAAGTTGCGGCCGAACTTCGCCCAGTGCGCACGCACCAGCGCTTCGACCGACTGGCCGGTGGCGGCCAGGATGTTGAGCCAGAACAGCACCGCCCAGAGCCCGTCTTTCTCGCGCACGTGGTCCGAGCCGGTGCCGTAACTTTCTTCGCCGCAGAGCGTGACCTTGCCGGCGTCGAGCAGGTTGCCGAAGAACTTCCAGCCGGTCGGCGTTTCAAAACTCGCGATGCCGAGCGCCTTGGCGACGCGGTCGGCCGCGGTCGAGGTCGGCATCGAACGGGCGATGCCTTTCAAGCCGCCACGGTAGCGCGGCGCCACGTCGGCATGGGCGGCGAGCAAGGCCAGGCTGTCGCTCGGGGCGACCGGGAAGTTGCGGCCGACGATCATGTTGCGGTCGGCGTCACCGTCCGACGCGGCGCCAAAATCGGGCGCGTCGGCAGCGGCCATGTGATTGATCAAGTCCTCGGCGTTGACCGGGTTCGGGTCGGGATGCAGGCCGCCGAAGTCTTCGAGCGGCTCGGCATTGACGACCGTGCCAGACGGCGCACCGAGCAGGCCTTCGATGATCGCTTTGGCATACGGCCCGCCGACCGCGCTCATCGCGTCGAAGCGCATTCGGAAGCCACCCGCGAACAAGGCCTTGATCGTGGGGAAGTCGAAGCACGTCTGCATCAGCGCCGCGTAGTCGGCCACCGGGTCGATGACTTCGACCACCATCTGTTCGATGCGCTGCGTGCCGAGCGTGTCGATGTCGATGGCCGCGGCGTCGCTGGCGCGGTACTGCTTGATCGTCTTCGTGCCGGCGAAGATCGCCTCGGTCACTTTTTCGGGCGCCGGCCCGCCGTTGCCGACGTTGTACTTGATGCCGAAGTCGCCATCAGGCCCGCCCGGGTTGTGGCTGGCCGAGAGCACGATGCCGCCATACGCCCCGTGCTTGCGGATCACGCAGCTGACCGCCGGCGTCGACAGAATGCCACCCTGCCCCAACAGCACGCGGCCGAAACCTTGCGCCGCCGCCATGCGCAGGATCGTCTGCACCGCGGTACGGTTGTGATGGCGGCCGTCACCGCCGAGCACCAGTGTCTGCCCGGCCGTGCCTTCGAGGCTGTTGAACAAGGCCTGGACGAAGTTCTCCAGGTACCCCGGCTGCTGGAACACACCGACCTTCTTGCGCAGGCCCGAGGTGCCCGGCTGCTGGCCGGCAAAGGGTGTGGTGGGGTGGCTGACGATGCTCACTGGCTGTCCTCTTGCGAAATGTTTGGCGCCGTGGCTAGCGTTCGCACACCAGGAACACCGTGGCCAGCGGCGGCAAGGTGAGCGCGATCGACTGCTCGCGGCCATGCGCCGGCGCTGCCTCGGAATGCAGCGGCGCGTTGTGCACGCCGCTGCCCCCATAGACCGCAGCGTCGGTGTTGATCAGCTCGTGGTACGTGCCTGCTGCCGGCACACCGATGCGGTAGGCATGCCGCACCACCGGCGTGAAGTTGCTCACCGCCACGACGAAGCTGCTACCCGGCGCATGGCGCGTGAAAGAGACGACGGAGTTCTTCGCATCGTCGTGGGCGATCCACGCAAAACCTTCGGGCGTGAAGTCGAGCTGGTGCAGCGCGGCCTGCTGGCGGTAGACGATGTTGAGGTCACGCACCAGCCGCTGCGCGCCGCTGTGCAAAGGCTGGTCGAGCAAATGCCACGGCAGGCTGGCCTCGGCATTCCATTCGCTGAGCTGCGCGAACTCGCCGCCCATGAACAGCAGCTTCTTGCCGGGGTGTGCCCACATGAACGCGAAGTAGGCGCGCAGGTTCGCGAAGCGCTGCCATTTGTCGCCCGGCATGCGCCCGAGCAACGAGCCCTTGCCGTGCACGACCTCGTCGTGCGACAGCGGCAGCACGAAGTTCTCGGTGAAGGCGTAGACCAGCCCGAAAGTCATCTTGTGGTGGTGGTACTTGCGGTGCACCGGGTCTTCGCTCATGTACGACAGCGTGTCGTTCATCCAGCCCAGGTTCCACTTGTAGTGAAAGCCGAGGCCGCCGCCTTGCAGGTCGTCGCTGGGCGGGCGCGAGACCGAAGGGAACGCGGTCGACTCTTCGGCCACCGTGACCGCTTCGGGCCGCTGCGTGCCGATGATCTGGTTCATGCGCCGCAGGAAGTGGACCGCCTCCAGGTTCTCGCGGCCACCCAGGTGGTTCGGAACCCATTCTCCGGCCTTGCGGCTGTAGTCGCGGTAGAGCATCGACGCGACGGCGTCCACGCGCAGCGCATCCACGCCGAAACGTTCGATCCAGTAAAGCGCGTTGCCGACCAGATAGTTGCGCACCTCGGTGCGGCCGAAGTTGTAGATCAGCGTTTGCCAGTCCTGGTGAAAGCCTTCGCGCGGGTCGGCGTGTTCGTAGAGCGGCGTGCCGTCGAACTGCGCCAGGCCGTGGGCGTCGGTCGGGAAGTGGCCGGGCACCCAGTCGACGATCACGCCGATGCCGGCTTCGTGCGCAGTAGCCACGAAGTGGCGAAAGTCTTCCGGCGTGCCGAAGCGAGCGGTCGGTGCGTAGAGCCCCGTCGGCTGGTAACCCCAGGAGCCGTCGAACGGGTGTTCGTTGACCGGCAGCAGCTCGATGTGCGTGAAGCCCAGTTCGTGCACATAAGGCACGAGTTGCTCGGCGAGCTCGCGGTAGGTCAGCCAGCGGTCGCCTTCTTCGGGCACACGCCGCCACGAACCCAGGTGCACTTCGTAAACACTGATCGGCGCGCCGAGCGCGTTCGCAGCCTGGCGTTGTTCGTTGGGCTTCACGACGTTCGGCAGGCCCTGCACCACCGAGGCCGTCTGCGGCCGCAACTCGGCGCGGAAGGCGAACGGGTCGGCCTTGAGATGCACTGCGCCGCCGGCGCCTTTCACTTCGAGCTTGTAGAGATCGCCCGCGCCGACGTGCGGCAGGAAGATTTCCCACACGCCGCACTCAGCGCGAAACCGCATCGCATGGCGGCGGCCGTCCCAGTTGTTGAATGCGCCGACGACCGACACCCGCTGTGCGTTCGGTGCCCAGACCGCGAAGCGAGTGCCCGGCACGCCATCGATCACCAGCGGGTGCGCGCCGAGCTGTTCGTAAGGCCGATGGTGCGTGCCTTCGCCGAGCAGCCGCAGGTCGATCGCACCGAGCAGTGGGCCGAAGCGGTACGGGTCTTCGAGCACCTGGCGGTGGCTGCCCCAGTCGATCTCGAGCTGGTAGTTCAGCCGGTCGGGGTGCGGCGTGAGGAAGGCCTCGAACACGTCGGAGTCACCCACACGCTGCAGTGTGGCCACGCGCCGCTGGCCGGGTTTCTCAAGCACCAGCACTTCACGCGCGCCGGGCAGCAGGGCTCGGATCACCCAAGCGCCTTCGTGCGGGTGCAGGCCCAGCACCGCGAACGGTTCGGTGTGTTCGCCGGCAATCAGCGCGGCCACGGTCGGGGTGTCGAGCATGGTCACTGGCGCAGCGTGGCGAAAGCACGGGTGAAGAAGTCGGTGCCGCCGAAGTTGCCCGACTTCAGCGCGAGGTGCAGGCCCGATGCACCGCTCCCGGGCGACGCCGCATGGCACCACGGCACACCCGGGTCGATCTGCGGGCCGATGCGCATCTGCGTGATGCCGAGCGCCTGCACGCAGGCACCCGAGGTTTCGCCGCCGGCAACGACGAGCTGGGCCACGCCGTGTTCGACCAGCCCGCGGGCAACGCGCGCCAGCGTGTTTTCGACCAGCGCACCAGCCTGCAGGGCACCGAGCCGCTGCTGCACTTCGCGCACGGTCTCTGGTGCAGCAGTGGCGTACACCAAGACCGGGCCGCGTGGCAGCCGCGGCAGCGCCCACGCCAGCGCTTCGGCCGCAACGTCGGCGCCCGAGGCGATGCGCAGCGGTGCCACCTCGAAGGCCTCGCCGCCGGCCTGCCGGAACGCGGCCACCTGCGCTTGCGTGGCCGCCGAGCAGCTGCCGGAGACGATGGCTTGTGTGCCACCCGCCGCCGGCAGGCGTGCCGCTTCCGCAGCAGGCTGGATGCCGAACTGCGCCGGCAAGCCGATCGCCAGGCCCGAGCCCGCCGTCATCAGCAACTCGCCTTTCAGCGCTTCGGCCAGGTGCCACAGGTCGGCGTTGTCGACGGCGTCGGCGATCGCGAGCGTCACCCCCTGGGCCTTGAGCGCTTCGATGCGCTCACGCACCGCCACCGCACCCGCAGCTACCGTGGCCCGCTCGATCAACCCGACCTTGCGCCCGCGGGGCACGCTCAACTGCGCCTGCAATACCCGCACGAGGTTGGCGTCGGTCATCGGAGTCAGCGGGTGCAGCCGCATCGGGCTGTCCGACAGCAGCAGGTCACCGACGAACAGATGCCCCTTGAACACCGTGCGTCCGTTTTCCGGGAATGCCGGGGTGACGACACAGAACGGCGCGCCCAGTTCGTCCATCAGCGCTTCGCTGACCGGGCCGATGTTGCCCTGCGCGGTCGAGTCGAAGGTCGAACAGACCTTGAAATAGATCTGGCTGGCACCCTGTGCCCGCAGCCAGCGGCAGGCCGCGAGCGACTGCGCCACCGCGTCGGCCGGGGCGATGGTGCGCGACTTGAGCGCCACCACCACCGCGTCGACTGCCTCGGCCAGCGGCGCATTCGGCACGCCGATGGTCTGCACCACCCGCATGCCGGCGCGCACCAGGTTGTTGGCGAGGTCGGTGGCGCCGGTGAAATCGTCGGCGATGCATCCGAGTTGAATCATGGCTGAAGTCTACGGGGCAAGAACGCCGCGAAATGCCCGCCGACACATTCTGGCGCCTTGGCGCAACGCGGCCGACCGCGGCGAGGCGTCGACATCAGTTGCCATGGCGCTGCCGTCGTTCATGAAGCACCTGGCCGTGCTCGAACGCAGCGGCGTGATCCGTTCGACCAAGGTCGGGCGGCTGCGCACCTGCGAGCTGCAGCCGAAGGCGCTCTCGCAGGCAGAATAATGGATGGCCGGGCAGCGCGCAGCGGCCGCATGGCCGCCGTTGCCCGACAACTTCACCAGGAGAAACAAGGCCATGACAAACCCCGCCGACGCTGCGCAGAAAGACCTCGTCATTTCCCGTCTGGTACACGCACCGCGCGCCATGCTGTGGCGCGCGTGGACCGAGCCCGCACTGCTGAAGGAATGGTGGTGCCCCAAGCCGTGGACCACTGAGGTGCGGGCCTTCGACTTGCGCGTCGGCGGCGCCTTCCACACCTTCATGCAAGGCCCCGACTTTGGTACCAGCGACAACCCGGGCTCGTTTCTCGAGATCGTGCCGCAGAGCCGCCTCGTGTTCACGTCGCTGCTGCTGGCCGACTGGCGCCCCGCGACACCCTGGCTCGCATTCACCGCCATCATCACGATGGCCGACGAAGCCGACGGCACACGCTACGTCGCCACCGTGATGCACCCAGACAATGCGACCCGCGATCGCCACGAAGAAATGGGCTTCTTCGACGGCTGGGGCACCTGCATCGACCAGCTCGAGGCGTTCGCGCAGCGGCTGCGCTGACCGAACGGCGGCACGAGCGGCGCGACGCGGGGCCTGCAACGCGCGTGCCGCTGTGGGCTCGATGCTTCTGATGAGCGGTGAAAAGGACTACGCTTGAGTCGTTTTCCAAACTGCACGGCGGGCCGCGCCCGCCTTCGTCACTATCGAGGCCCCGCCATGAACACCCCTGACATCTTCGTTCTCTCTGCCACCCGCACCGCCATCGGCACCTTTGGTGGCGCGCTGAAAGACGTGCCGCTCACCCAGATCGCGACCACCACGGTGCGCGAGGCGATTGCCCGCAGCGGTGTCACGGCCGCCGACATCGGCCACGTCGTGATGGGCAACGTGATCCCGACCGACGTGCGCGACGCCTACCTGTCGCGCGTGGCCGCGATCGAAGCCGGCATTCCGCAGGAAACGCCGGCCTTCAATGTGAACCGGCTGTGCGGTTCGGCGCTGCAGGCGGTGATCTCGGCCGCGCAGTCGCTGATGCTCGGCGACGCCGAGTTCGCCATCGGCGCCGGCGCCGAGTCGATGAGCCGCAGCCCGTACTTCATGCCCACCGCCCGCTGGGGCGCGCGCATGGGCGACGTGCAGGCGCTCGACTACATGGTCGGTATCCTGCACGACCCGTTCCACAAGATCCACATGGGCATCACCGCCGAGAACGTGGCCGCACGCGACGGCATCACGCGCGAGATGCAGGACGCGCTCGCGCTCGAAAGCCAGCGCCGCGCCGCTAGGGCGATCGCCGAAGGGCGCTTCAAGTCGCAGATCGTGCCGGTCGAGATCAACACGCGCAAAGGCACCGTCGTGTTCGACACCGACGAACACGTGCGCGGCGACGTCACGGCAGAGCAGCTCGCGAAGATGAAACCGGCCTTCAAGGGCGACGGTACCGTGACCGTAGGCAACGCCTCGGGCGTGAACGATGGTGCCGCGGCCCTTGTGCTTGCCACCGGCGATGCGGTGAAAGCGCGCGGCCTGAAGCCGATGGCGCGGCTGGTCAGCTACGCCCAGGCCGGCGTCGACCCGAAGCTGATGGGGCTGGGCCCGATCCCGGCATCGCGCCTGGCGCTCAAGCGCGCAGGCCTCACGGTGGCCGACCTCGACGTGATCGAGTCGAACGAAGCTTTCGCCGCACAGGCCTGCGCGGTCACGCGCGCGCTCGAACTCGACCCGGCCAAGGTGAACCCGAACGGCTCGGGCATCTCGCTCGGCCACCCGGTGGGCGCCACCGGCGCGATCATCGCGACCAAGGCGCTCTACGAACTGCAGCGCATCAACGGCCGCTACGCGCTGGTCACGATGTGCATCGGCGGCGGCCAGGGCATCGCGGTGATCTTCGAGCGCGTGTGAAGGGCGAGCCGCCCATCACGATGGACGGGCGGGTCGATCGCGAACCGGTGAGCGGCAAGGCGCAGCTCGTCTACCCGTTCGCAGGCCCACCCGAGCGCGGCCACACGATCGAGGTGGCGCCCGGCGTGCGCTGGATTCGCATGCCGCTGCCGTACGCGCTGAACCACATCAACCTGTGGGCGCTCGACGACGGCGAAGGCTGGGCGCTGGTGGACACTGACCACGTGGGCATGGCCGGCTGGCTGACACGCAA
>JAYVTD010000621.1:0-2256 GCA_043774765.1 Rhizobacter sp.
CCGCAGTCGAGCGCCGGCCAGCCGACCTGGGTGGCAGCGGTCGCGCACCAGTGGTTGAAAGCCGAGATCGCGGCGCTCGAAAAGGCCGACGTCTTCGTCGACCGCATCGTGCCGATGGCCTGGCCCGACGACCCGCCGATCGGCCACTTCGCCGAACTGCATGCCGAAGAAGGCGAGTCCACCGAAGGCATCGCCCTGCACTGGGCCCATGCCGACGGTGTGGCGAGCGTGCGCCTGCAAGGCGGCCTGGCGCGCTCGCTCGTGCCCTCGCCCGCGCCACAAGGCACACGCTGGAGCGCCACCCCAGGCGCGGCCGCGGCCGCCGAACAATGGCTCGGCACGCCCGTCAATGTGTTCCCGCCTGGCCACCGCATGCTGCAGGCCGCACGCACGCTCTGGAACCTGCGCCAGTTCGACTTGGCCCGGCGCACCCGCGGCGCACGCGCGGCGCGCGACTCGCTGCGCAAGCTCTTCAGCCCCGAGTGGCGCCCGGTGCGCTTCGGCCTGGGCGCGTTGCTGCTGGCGCAGATCGTCGGCCTGAACCTGTGGGCCTGGCACCAGCAGAGTGCCATCGCCGCCAAACGCGTGGCGATGCAAAGCCTCGTGAAGAGCGCGTTTCCGAAGGTCAGCGAGCTCGACATCCAGCGCGACGCCGCGGCCGTGATGCAACGCGAAACCACGAACCTGCGCGCGCTCGCCGGCCGACCTGGCGACACCGACCTCGAGGCGATGTTGCAGGCCGCCTCGTCGGCCTGGCCGGCCGAGCGCCCGGCCACCGACAGCCTGCGCTTCGAGCCCGGCAAGCTGACACTGTCGGCCGGGGGCTGGAACGACGCCCAGGTCGAACAGTTTCGCAGCGTCCTGCGCCCCGGCGGCTGGCAGGTCGAATCGAACGAAGGGCGGCTCACGCTGACCCGCGCCCGCATCGGAGCCCCGTCGTGAGCACACGCAGCCTGACTCTGCCGCCGGCCCTCGCGAGCCTGCGCCTTGAGGCCGGTAAGTGGTGGCTGGCGCGCACCACGCGTGAGCGCCGCGCCGTCATCGTGGTGCTGGCGGTGCTCGGCGCGCTGCTGGTCTGGAGCCTCTTCATCCAGCCGGCCTGGCGCAGCACCCGTGCCGCGCCGGCCGTGCTCGACCAGCTCGACGGCGAACTGCATCAGATGCAGCGTGTCGCCGCCGAAAGCCGCGTGCTGCGCGCGGTGGCACCGGTCTCGCAGACGCAGGCTGGCGCGGCGCTGAAAGCCGCGTCGGAGCGCCTCGGCGACAAGGCCAGGCTCAATCTGCAGGGCGAGCGCGCGACGCTGTCGCTCACCGGCATCAGCCCCGAAGCGCTGCGCGCCTGGCTCGTTGAGGCGCGCAGTGGCGCGCGCGCGCGGCCGGTCGAAGCCACGCTGCAGCGCGGCCCGGCGGGGTTCAGCGGCAGCATCACCGTCACGCTCGGGGCCGCACCATGATCCGGCGCAAGCGCAAGGTCCGCTTCTGGAGCCCGACCGTCGCAGCCACCGGCTGGGGTGACTCGACCTATGCCGAGATGTCGTGGGACAAGTCGCGCAGCGCCAGCACCCGCTGGGCCATCGCCGGCATCGTCTTCGGCGTGCTGGTGGCGTTGATCGTCTTTGCGCCCGCCGCCTGGCTCGCCAGCGCGGTGGCCTCTGCCACCGGCCAGCGTGTGTTGTTGGCCGACGCGCGTGGCACGGTCTGGTCGGGCAGCGCCGTGGCGGTGCTGACCGGTGGCCCGGGCAGCCGCGACGCAAGTTCGCTGCCGGGCCGGGTCGAATGGACGCTCGGCCTGCAGGGCCTGGGCCTCGCGTTGAACGCGCGCCATGCCTGCTGCCTGAACGGCACGGTCACGCTGCAAGTGCGCCCCGGTTTCGGCCGCTTCGGCGTGACGCTGGTGCCGCCGCCGGGATGGGTCGGCCAGTGGCCGAGCGCTTTTCTCGGCGGCCTGGGCACACCCTGGAACACCCTGCAACTCGGCGGCGTGGTGCGGCTGGTCTCGCCGGCACTCAAACTCGAATCGGCGCAGGGCCGCTGGGTCGTCGAAGGCCGGGCCGACATGGAACTGGTCAGCGTCTCTTCGCGTCTGACCACGCTCGAAACCCTGGGCAGCTACAAGCTGACCCTCACGGGCGACCCGGCCACCCCCGGCACGTCGCAACTTTCTCTCAGCACGCAGGACGGTGCCTTGCAGCTCAGCGGCCAGGGCACCTGGGGCCCGGGCGGTGTGCGTTTTCGCGGCGAGGCCAGCGCGGCCGC
>JAYVTD010000622.1:0-4816 GCA_043774765.1 Rhizobacter sp.
GATCGCACTCGTTCTTTTCGGCACAGCCTTCGCGGCCGACCCGGACGCTCGCCGTTCGGGTTTCGATTTCATGAGCCCGCAGACCAAGGCGATGCAGCGAGACGACACGTCGAACCCGGCGATGTTGTGGGTGTCGGACGGCGAGGCGCTGTGGAACCGCAAGGCGGGAACAAGCGAACGGGCCTGCGCCTCTTGCCATGCGAACGCCGGCACGAGCATGCGCGGCGTGGCCGCCAGCTACCCGCGTTTCGACAACACGCTGCAACGCCCGCTCGACCTGCGCCAGCGCATCAACGCCTGCCGCGTGAAACACCAGCAGGCACCGCCCCTCGCGGCCGAGAGCCACGAACTGCTGAGCCTCGAAGCCTTCGTCGCGATGCAATCGCGCGGGTTGCCGATCCAACCCGATGCCGACCCGCGCACGCTGCCGTTCCGCGAACGCGGTGCGGCACTGTTCAAGCAGCGCATCGGCCAGCTCGACCTGTCGTGCACGAGCTGCCACGACCAGCTCGCCGGCCAGCGCCTGGGCAGCGCGGTG
The DNA here is from genome assembly GCA_043774765.1 of Rhizobacter sp. Taxonomy (GTDB): domain Bacteria; phylum Pseudomonadota; class Gammaproteobacteria; order Burkholderiales; family Burkholderiaceae_C; genus LMDS01. The sequence continues at coordinate 539 of JAYVTD010000622.1, forward strand.
ATCCCGCAAGCGCACCCCACGGGTTACCCGATCTACCGCCTCGAATTGCAGGGCCTGGGTTCGCTGCAGCGGCGCCTGCGCGGCTGCATGAGCGGTGTGCGCGCAGAGCCGTATGCCTTCGGCGCGCCGGAGCTGATCGAGCTGGAGCTGTACCTGATGCAACGCGCCGAAGGCATGCCGCTCGAGACGCCGGCCGTGCGGCCCTGACGCCAGCGCGTTACCAGCTGAGCGGATTCACGCGGTACAAGCCACTGAGTTCGCGAAACAGCGCCGCATGCTCGGCGGCAAGGCGCTGCGGCTGCTCGAAGAACACTTCCGACGCCACTGCGAAGAACTCGGCCGGGTCGGTGGCGCCGTAGTCGCTCAGCAGCGAAGGCTGGCCGCTGGCGGCGCGCTGCTGCAGCAACGCGAACTCCGCGCTCATGACCCGCGCCCAGCGCGCCCGCCGCCACTGGCCACGCAGCCAAGGCGCGCCGTTGGCCAGGCCGTTCTCCTGGTCGAGTTGGTGCGCGAACTCGTGGATCACGACGTTGTGGCCGTCGTCGGGCACCAGCGCGCCCTCGAGCGTGCTTTCCCACGACAGGATCACCTGGCCGAGCGACCACGATTCGCCGGCCAACGCGCGGCGCTGCTCCTGCAGCACACCGCTGCCGTCGGCATGCAGCTTGTCGACGATGAACGCGCCCGGGTAGACGAGGATCTGGCGCAGGTTCGCAAAGTAGTCGCCACGCCGGTTCAGCAACAGCAGGCAGGCCTGCGCGGCGATCGTCACGCGCATCTCGTCGGTGACGACAAGGCCGTTGCATCCGATGAACGCTTTCTCCGCGAGAAAGACCTGCACGTGCTTCTTCAGCTGCAGCTGCAGATCGGCCGGCATCGTGTGGAAGTAGGGCCAGCGTTGCCGCAGGATCTGCCGCCACTTGAGCGGGAACGGCTGGCGCCGCACACGCTGACGGCGCCACTCGGTGAACAAGGGCTCGCGCAGCAGCCAGCCGAGCACCAGCAGTGTCGTGATCGCAAGAAGAAACAGAGGCAAGGCAGGCTCTGGAGGTGGGCAGACCTTGCACGTGGGTACCGACGGCGGCTTTTCAACCGCCACCGGGCTGCTGCGTGATCAGTACCCCAGCGCCAGCCCCGAATTGCGCCGCGGGTCGTTCGCACCGTAGTAGCAGTATTTGCCGAGCGGCTTGCCACCGAGCGAAGGCGCGCCAACGAGGATCACCGCGAGGTGGTTCACCGGCTGCGGGTTGCCGAACTTCTGGCCCCAGCCCTCGAGGATCTTGCGCGTGTCGGGGCTGAGCGCGAAGTTGTCGACGTTGGTGGCCTCGGGCAGCCACTGCTGGTGAAACTTGGGCGCGTCGACCGCTTCCTGCGCGTTCATGCGGTAGTCGATCACGTTGATGATCGTGTGCAATACCGCGGTGATGATGCGGCTGCCACCCGGCGTGCCGACGACCATCACCGGCTTGCCGTCTTTCGTGACGATGGTCGGGCTCATCGAGCTGAGCGGGCGTTTGCCGGGTTGAATGGCATTGGCCTCGCCCTGCACCAGGCCATACAGGTTGGGCACGCCGATCTTCGCGGTGAAGTCGTCCATCTCGTTGTTCAGGATCACGCCGGTCTTCGCGGCCGTGACCTTGGCGCCGAACCAGTCGTTCAGCGTGTAGGTCACCGAGACCGCGTTGCCCCACTTGTCAATGATGGAGTAGTGCGTGGTGTTGCTGCCTTCGTGCGGCGCGACGCCGGGCTTGATGTCTTTCGAGACGCCGGCCTTGGCCGGGTCGATCACCGCGCGGATATTCGCCGCGTAGTCTTTCGACAGCAACCGGTCGAGCGGGTTCTTCACGAAGTCGGGGTCACCGAGGTAGCTGTTGCGGTCTACGTAGGCGTGGCGCATCGCCTCGATCTGGTAGTGCACCGACTGCGCCGAGCGGAAGCCGAGTTCCTTCAGCGGGTAGCCTTCGAGGATGTTGAGAATCTCGCAGATGACCACGCCGCCCGAACTCGGCGGCGGCGCCGAGACCACGCCGTAGCCGCGGTAGTTGCACTCCACCGGCGCCATCTCGCGGGTCTTGTACTGGTCGAGATCGGCCTGGGTGATGATGCCTTTGCCCGCCAGGCTGCTGGCCACGATCGCGGCGCCGACCGGGCCCTTGTAGAAACCCTCTTCGCCCTTGTCGCTGATGAGCTTGAGCGTGGCGGCCAGGTCTTTTTGCACCAGCTTCTGGCCCGGCGCAAAGGCCGCGCCGTTGTTCAGGAAGATCGCGCCGGTCGCGGCGTCCTTCTTGAAATCTTCGGTCGCGGTGACGAGCATGTCCACATCGCCCTGGTCGAGCACGAAGCCGTCTTGTGCGTACCTGATCGACGGTGCGATCAACGTGGCGCGTTTCATCGTGCCGTATTTCGCCAGCGCCATCTCCATGCCCGAAACCGTGCCGGGCACGCCCACCGCGAGGTGGCCGTTCGTGCTCGCCCCCTTGACCACGTTGCCGTCCTTGTCGAGGTACATGTTGGCGGTGGCGGCGAGCCGCGCCTTTTCGCGGAAGTCGAGAAACGTCTTGCGGCCATTGGCAAGCTGGATCGTCATGAAACCACCGCCGCCGACGTTCCCGGCCGCCGGGTAGACGACCGCGAGTGCATAGCCCACCGCGACCGCGGCGTCGACCGCGTTGCCACCGTCTTTCAGCACATCGACACCGACCCGGGTGGCCAGGTGCTGGGCGCTGACGACCATGCCGTTTTCTGCCGCCACGGGCGCTTGCTACGCAGCGAACACGGTGCCGCAGCACACGGCCGCGGCGATGAGGGTGAGGGCAGACGGGTCGAACTTCATGATGGTGTTGCCTCACAAAAGGAATGTGAAGGGTGGCATCACGCGAGCGGCGAAGCATCGAACTCGCCCGCCAGCGCAGCCCATACTTTCGGCGCCGTCAGCGGCATCTGCAAGCGTTCGGCGGCGCGGCCGACGCCGGCGTGGTCGAGCGCGTCGATCACCGCGTTGACGACCGCCGGTGTCGCGCCGATCGTGCCGAGCTCACCCACGCCCTTGACGCCGAGCTGGTTGGTCAGGCACGGAACCGTGGTGTCGAAGCGGGTCTCGAAATACCGGCTGCACAGGTCGGCGCGTGGCATCGCGTAATCCTGGAAGCTGGCGGTCAGCATCTGGCCGGTCTCGCTGTCGTAGACCACCTTCTCGCACAGCGCCTGGCCCAGGCCCTGCACCACGCCGCCTTCGATCTGGCCGGAAGCGATGGTCGGGCTCACGACCCGGCCGATGTCGTTCACCGAGCTGTAGCTCACCACCTCGACGTGGCCGGTGTCGGGGTCGATCTCGACCTCGCACACGTGGCAGCCGTTCGGCCACGTAGGCCCGCCGACGACAGCGGTCGCGTCGATGAAGATGCGCTGCCCGGCCTGCTTGGCGGCGAGCTCGAACAGGCCGATGCCGACATCGGTGCCGACCACGGTGAAGCGGCCGGCGTTGTATTCCACATCCACCGACGCCACTTCGAGCGCTTCGCTCGCGAGCTGCTTGCTGTGGTCGATGCTGCGCTCGGAAGCGACACGCACGGCCGAGCCGCCGGTGAACAGCGAGCGCGAACCGGCGCTGCCGAAGCCGTTGGCGCGGTCGGTGTCGCCTTGCAATATGCGCACCTGCTGCGGCGACACACCGAAGCTGTCGACCACGAGCTGGATGTAGCTGGTGGCGATGCCCTGCCCCATCGCCTGCGTGGCCGAGCCGATCTCGATGAACCCGTCGGCCGTGATGTTGACGCTGGCGCGTTCTTCGAGCGCGTTGCCGCCGGTCCATTCGAGAAAGGTCGCAATGCCGCGGCCGCGCAGTTTGCCGTTGGCTTCGGTCGCGGCACGGCGTGTGTCGAACCCGTGCCAGTCGGCCAGCGCCAGACCCTGGTCGAGAACCTGCTCGAACCGGCCGCTGTCGTAGACCTGCGCCATCGGATTCTTGTAGGGCATCTGCTCGGGGCGGACCATGTTGATGCGGCGCAGTTCGGCCGGGTCCATCTTCAGCTTGCGCGCAGCCGCGTCGAACAAGCGCTCGGTGATGTAGATCGCCTCGGGCCGGCCCGCGCCGCGGTAGGCGCCGGTGGTGGCGGTGTTCGTCATCACCGCGAGGTAGTGCAGATCGACGGTCTGGATGTCGTAGATGCTGGTCGTGACCCAGGGCCCGATCAGCACCTGGATCGCGACACCGGTGCCGGTGGCATACGCACCCACGTTGGCAAGCGAGCGCACGCGCATCGCGAGCACGCGGCCGTT
>JAYVTD010000623.1:0-6963 GCA_043774765.1 Rhizobacter sp.
TGCGATGTGAGGTGATGCGCACATGCTCGCCTTGCTGCATCAGCGCAATCGCCCGTGACGGATTGGCCTTGAGTTCGCGGATAGAAATATTCATGATTCGGTCCGTAAATGTGCCCACATTCTAGGCCATCGGCCTCAATTTGTGGTCTCAATCACCCCAGCGAGGTATGTGGTGCGAGCCCAAAGACACCGCCACATTCTTCGGCTCCAGGAACGCCTCGTAGCTCCAGGTGCCGCCTTCGCGGCCGGTGCCACTGGCCTTGGTGCCGCCGAAAGGCTGGCGCAGGTCGCGCACGTTCTGGCTGTTGACAAAACACATGCCGGCTTCGATGGCCGCGGCCACGCGGTGCGCGCGGCCGAGGTTCTCGGTCCACACGTAGCTCGACAGGCCGTACTGAATGTCGTTGCCCTGGGTGATGGCGTCGGCCTCGTCGGAGAACGGGATCAGGCAGGCGACCGGGCCGAAGATCTCTTCCTGTGCGATGCGCATGCTGTTGTGCACATCGGCGAACACGGTGGGGCGCACGAAGTTGCCACGTTTCATCGAATCGGGCAGGTCGGGCGCATCCAACCCGCCGGCCAGCAGAGTGGCACCTTCTTTCGGGCCGAGCTCGATGTAGCTGCGCACCTTGGCCAGGTGGGCCGGGCTGACCATCGGGCCGATCAGCGTGTGCTCGTTCAGCGGGTCGCCCACCGTGATGCGGCTCGCGCGCTCGGCGAAACGTTTCGCGAACTCGGCGTAGATGCTCTTCTGCACCAGGATGCGCGAACCGGCGGTGCAGCGTTCGCCGTTGTTCGAGAAGATCATGAACACCGCGGCGTCGAGCGCGCGTTCGAAGTCGGCGTCTTCGAAGACCACGAACGGGCTCTTGCCACCGAGTTCCATGCTGAACTTCTTCAGCCCGGCGTGTTTCACGATGCGCTGGCCGGTGGCGGTCGACCCCGTGAACGAGATCGCGCGCACGTCGGGGTGGCCGCACAAGGGTTCACCGGTTTCTCTGCCGTAGCCGTGCACGATGTTGAGCACGCCTTTGGGCAGCCCGGCCTCGGTGGCCAACTCGCCAAAGCGCGCAATGCTCATCGGCGAGAGCTCGCTCATCTTCAACACCGCCGTGTTGCCGAAGGCGAGGCACGGCGCGATCTTCCAGGTGCCGGTCATGAAGGGCACATTCCACGGCGAGATCAGCGCGCACACGCCGACCGGGTGAAAGAGCGTGTAGTTCAGGTGCGTGGGGGTCGGGTAGGTGTGGCCGTCGACGCGGGTGCACATCTCGGCGAAATAGTAGAAGTTGTCGGCAGCGCGAGGAATCAGCTGCTTGCCGGTCTGCGAGATGGTCTGGCCGGTGTCGCGGGTTTCGATCTGCGCGATCTCGGGCACGTGTTTGGCGATCAGGTCGCCCAGGCGCACCATCGTTTTCGCACGCTCGGCAGCAGGCAACGCGGCCCACTTCGGGAATGCCGCCTTGGCGGCGGCCACGGCGGCGTTGACTTCTTCGGCGCCACCCGAGGCCACCTCGGCCAGCACCTCTTGCGTGGCAGGATTGAAGGTCTCGAAGTAAACGCGGCTGTCGACGCTCTGGCCGTCGATCAGGTGCTGGATGCGCATGGTCTTCGTTTCCTATCGTCCAAAAACGGCGTCGCCGACGATCGTATTGAGCAAGCGCCCGATGCCGTCGATCTCGGTGACCACTTCATCACCCACATTCACATTGACCACACCCTCGGGCGTACCGGTCAGGATCACATCGCCAGACGAGAGGGTCATGAAGCTGCTCAGGTATTCGATCAATGCCGGCACGTCGTTGATCAGGTCGCGGGTGTTGCCACTCTGCGTGACTTTGCCATTGACGAGCGTGCGCAGCTGCAGCGCGTGCGGGTCGGGCACGTCGGCCGCATCGACCAGCCACGGGCCCAGCACGGTGCCGCCGTCGCGGTTCTTCACGCGCAGGTTCGGGCGGTACCAGTTTTCAAGGTAGTCGCGCACCGTGTAGTCGTTGGCGACGGTGTAGCCGGCCACCACACGCATCGCGTCGCCGCGAGCAACGTTCTTCGCCGTGGCGCCGATCACCACCGCCAGCTCGCATTCGTAGTGCATGAACGTCGCATCCGCTGGCCGGCGCGTGAACCCGCGGTGGCCGATGAGCGAGTTCGGCGCCTTCAGGAACGCGAGCGGTTCGTCCTTCGCACCGATCGTCAGTTCCTTCGCCAGCTCTTTGGCGTGGTCGGCGTAGTTGATACCGAGCGCGATGACCGTGCCCACCTCGAACGGCGGCAGCCACACGACCTGCTCTTCGGCGAGCACTCGGCCGTCGGCGAGCTGCAGACCGCGGGCGTGCGGCATTGCTTCGAGCACGGCGCCGCCGAAGGCGACCCGGGCGCGGCGGCTCATTGGAGTCCCTTCGCGCTGCGCGCTCCGGTATTCGCCTTTGGGGCGGCCCGGCGGTCTCATGCGCTCACCGCTTCCGCCACCAGCGGGTTGTCGAGCCGGCCCAGGCCGTCGATCAGGATGCTCACGCGCTGCCCGGCCCGGGCGCGCGGTGCACCGGCCGCCACGCCCAGCATCAGCACGTCGCCGGGTGAAAGTGTCATGAACTCGCTGACCTCGGAGAGCAGCCGCGCGGCCGGGCGGATCAGGCCAGCCGTGCTGCTGCGCTGCACGACCCGGCCGTCGATTTCGACTTGCACCTGCAGCGCATCGACCGAGCCCAGCTGCTCCAGGCCCACGAACGGCCCGATCGGGCAGAAACCGTCACGCGCCTTGAAGCGCAGCGAGGGCCGGTAGTACGACGAGTGCGGCACGCTCACGTCGTTCACGATCACGCAGCCCGCCACGAACGAGAGCGCGTCTTCGTCACGCACCCGGCACGCGGTGCGCCCGATCACGAGGCCGAGCGTGGCACCGATCTCGAGTTCGGCTACGCCCGCCGGCACGACGATGGCATCGCCGCTACCGGCCCAGGTGTTGCGAGGCTTGATGTAGAGCACCGGCGCTTCCGGCGGCGCTTTGTAGGGCGGCGCGTGCACGGCCGCGCCCAGCGCGGCAAGCGCATCGGCGTGGTTGAGCAGGGTGCCGTAGACGGTTCCACGGCGCAGGGGGCTGTGCATGGCTCAGTTTAATCACTCATACATGAGTAATGCAAGCGACGCGCCCGGTCTGGCACTCGGTAGTTTCACCGGGTACACGTTCACCGGGTCGCGGCTTTACACTGAGATGTGAGCAAATCACCCCACACCCCTGCCGCTGCCCTGCGCCACCGCAACCTGCCGCACCTGCTGCTGCGCGCGCGCGAAACGCTGATGGCGCACTTTCGCCCTCTGCTCGGCGAGTTCGGCCTGACCGAGCAGCAGTGGCGCGTGCTGCGCGAACTCGTCGAACAAGGGCCTCTGGAGCCGCGCCAGCTGTGCGATGCCTGCTCCATTTCCAGCCCCAGCATCGTCGGCGTGTTGCTGCGCATGGAAGAGACCGGCCTGATCACCCGCGAGCGCATGGCGCACGACCAGCGCCGGGTGCGGGTGTCGCTCACGGCCAGGAGCCGCAAGATCGCGCAGCAGTTGATCCCACTCGTCGAGCAGCGCTACCAGGCGCTCGAAGCATCGCTCGGTCTGGACTCGATCCAGGAGGTCTACGACGCGCTCGACGCGCTGCTGGCGCGCGCGCCGGGAGCCGACGACGCGCGCTGAGCACGCCTCGGGTGCAGCGCCGCACGCGCGACGCGCGACGCTCCTACAGCGCGGCATCGTCTTGTCCTTGTCGTGCCGGACATCGGCCGCCCTAGGCTCTGATCTCATGCACGTGTTCGAGCGCCTGGATAACCGGGGTCGGCGGGCGTGGTCGAAAAAGGAGTCTCACGTGAAGGCACATCGAATCACGGCCCTGGCATCGCTGCTGCTGGCCCTTGCGGCACCGGCCGCTTTCGCTCAACCGCCGGCCAGCGTGGGCGCCGAAGTCCACGGGTTGCTGCAGGCCGTCGAACGTTCCGGTTGCGAGTTCGGACGCAACGGAACATGGCACGACGCGAAGTCGGCGGGAGCGCACATGCGCGACAAGTACCACTACCTGGTCGCCCGGGACCTGATCGCGACCAGCGAAGACTTCGTCGACCGGGTCGGCACGAAGAGCAGCATGAGCGGCCAGCCTTACCAGGTGCGGTGCACGGGCGGCGCGCAGCTCGCCAGCGCCCCGTGGTTGAGAAGCAGGCTCGCGCAGTTGCGGACGGCGGCCGGAGCGGGCCATACGCCGAGGTAAGTCTCGCGGCGCACCAAGCCTTGTGCCTGGAAGCGCCCTCCGCTCCTGAGTCAGCCACTCGGTCGGGCTGGATGAATATACAGTCCAGCCATGCCACCGCACGCTCCCGAGCCGCATCTCCCCTTCGCCATGCTCAACGACGCCCAGCGCCAGGCCGTCGGGTACGCATCGGCGCAGCGCGGCCCGGCCCGCTGCTTGTCATCGCCGGTGCGGGCACCGGCAAGACCCTCACGCTCGCCTCGCGTGTCGCGGCACTGGTGCTCGCCGGCGCCGACCCCAACCGCCTCCTGCTGCTCACCTTTTCGCGCCGGGCGGCCCAGGAGATGGAGCGCCGCGCCGGCCGCGAACTGCACGCGGCCCTCGGCTTCGGCGCGACCCAGCAGGCACCGAGCCTGCCGTGCTGCGGCACCTTCCACGCCATCGGCGCGCGGTTGCTGCGCGAATACGCCGGTTCGATCGGGCTGTCGCCGCAGTTCACGATCCATGATCGTGGCGACGCCGAAGATCTGATGGGCATGGTGCGCCAGGAACTGGGTTTGGCCGCGACCAGCAAACGCTTTCCGATGAAGGGCACTTGCCTGGCGCTGTACTCGCGGGTGGTCAATAGCCAGAGCGCGCTCGAATCGATCGTGGCCGATCTCTACCCCTGGTGCCTTGGATGGGAACCCGAGCTCAAGGCGCTGTTCAAGGCTTACGTGCATGCGAAGCAGCAACAGCAGCTGCTCGACTACGACGACCTGCTGCTGTACTGGGCACAGATGATGGCCGAGCCCGCGCTGGCCTCGACGATCGGCGCGCGCTTCGACCACGTGCTGGTCGACGAATACCAGGACACGAACCGGCTTCAGGCGGCGATCCTGAAGGCGCTGAAGCCCGATGGCTACGGCCTCACGGTGGTCGGCGACGACGCGCAGTCGATCTATGCGTTTCGGGCCGCCGAGGTGCGCAATATCTTCGACTTCCCGGCGCAGTTCGATCCGCCGGCTCGCGTCATCACGCTGACGCGCAACTACCGTTCGACCCAGCCGATCCTGGCCGCGTCGAACGCCGTCATCGGACTCGCCAAGGACCGCTTCACGAAGGACCTGTGGACTGACAAGCCCGGCGAGCAGCCCTTGCTGGTCGCGATGGAAGACGAGACGGCGCAGGCCCGCTGGGTCGCCGACCAGGTGCTGTTGCAGCGCGAAGGCGGCTTGGCACTGAAGCAGCAGGCGGTGCTGTTTCGCACCGGGCACCACAGCGCGCCGCTGGAACTGGAACTGGCCCGCCGCAACATTCCGTTCGTCAAGTTCGGCGGGCTGAAGTTCCTGGAAGCAGCACACGTGAAGGACCTGCTCTCGGTGCTGCGCTGGGTGCAGAACCCACGCAGCCGATTGGCTGGGTTCAGGGTCGCGCAGTTGATCCCGGGCATGGGTCCGGCGTCGGTGAGGCGCTTGCTGGATGCGATGGACAGCACCGCCGACCCGGTGCAACAGATGCGCGAGTTCAAACCGCCGGCGGCTGCGACAGGCGAGTGGAACGCTTGGCTGCAGGCGAGTGAAACGCTGCGCCATGCAACCTGGCCGGAAGACGTGGCGCTGGCCACGCGCTGGTACCAGCCGCATCTGGAGCGGCTGCACGACGACGCGCGCATTCGATCGGCCGATCTGGCGCAGTTGACGCAGATGGCGGCCGGCTACGCGAACCACGAGCGCTTTCTGGCGGAAGTGACGCTCGACCCGCCGCAAGCGACCAGCGATGAGTCGGGTGAGCCGAACCGCGACGAGGACTACTTGATCCTTTCGACGATGCATTCGGCCAAGGGCCAGGAGTGGGCGTCGGTGATGGTGCTCAACGTGGTCGACGGCTGCATTCCGTCGGACATGGGGACGGGCACCACGGCCGAGGTCGAGGAGGAGCGGCGCCTGCTTTACGTGGCGATGACGCGGGCGAAGCGCCACCTGGCGCTGGTGGTTCCGCAGCGTTTCTACGTAACGCAGCAGCGGCAGTACGGCGATCGGCACCTGTACGGATCGCTGTCGCGGTTCGTGCCACCTGAGTTGCGTCTGCTGTTCGACGCGGTTTCTCCGCAAGCCCACGAAGGCCGCTTCGCGGTTGAACTCGAACAGCTGCCAACGGTCGATCTGATGGCGCGCGTGAGGCAAGGCTTCTGAACCGGGCCGGATCGCATCGAAACAAGAAAGTTGCCGCGACCGGGTTGGTCACCGTATCAGAATCGTGAAGGTGGCTCCGCGCTGAGGGCGATCTTGGACCCGCTTGCTCTCTGGCGCTTGAGCATCTCGGCAATCAGCTCGCCGTATTGCTCCACCGTCTTGTCGCGAATGACCGATGGCCCGATCACCGGCGGCACCCACGTGTCGGGTACATAGGTCCCGTGGTGGACGATCAGGGTCGTCGAACCCTTGTCGACCAGGCGGGTCGTGAATTCGTAGCTCTTGAAGTTGCCGCTGATGAGATGGGGCCTGATTTCTTTCTGGGGCACGAGCTCCACGGCCCTCACGGTCTGGAACGCGAAGTGAAACGGACCGTGCCGTTGTTCGCCTGCCTGCGCCACCTGCAACGAATTGCCACGCCTCGTGAGCACGTTGCTGCTCTTCAGCGCGGAGACAAAACTCGCCATGTGGTCGTAGTCCGTGAGCACCGCCCAAACATGCTTCGACGCAACACGCACCGTGACTTCCACGTCGATCACCACTTGTTCACCCTGTCGGTCCACG
>JAYVTD010000624.1:0-4305 GCA_043774765.1 Rhizobacter sp.
CGAACTCGACCGTTTCGGTCCTGATGCGCGGGTCGGCCGCAGGCACCTGCTGCGCTTGCGCAAACTTCGGGCTCAGCGCTTCGAGCAGGCCGGCGGCGCTGATGCCGCCGACCGCGAACTTCGCCGCACCGTCGAGAAAACCGCGCCGGTCGAGGCCGCCGTGCACGTACTTGTCGAACAGCCGAAGCACCTCGGGGTCGAAGTCGTTCGCGCTCAGTCTGGGTTTCTGGCCGGCCATGCTGGTCACTCCCTGGTTGGACGAAGCCGCTGTTGTAGCGGAACGTTGGAAACAGGGTTTTCGATGAGCGCGATCACGGCGGTTTTCGGTGGATCAGGCCGCGAGCAGAGTTTCGTCGTGGCTTGGACTAGTTCGCTAGCCAGACGGCGCTGTCCGTCGCCGGCCCGGGGCAATCGCTGACACCCGGCGCAGGCACAGCAATCTATCTTCGGCTGCATGCGGGCCCGCTGCGATCAACGCAGTGGCGCCTCGCTCACCACCGAAAGGCACAGCGATGGAAAAGACTTCCGACGAGACCTACACCGACCTGCTGCGAGCGCTCGGCAGCCCGACCATCGTCGAGCCCGATGCGCTCGTCGGCTACCTGCGCGATGTGGAACGCATGCATGCCTCGGGTCACATCACCGCACTGCAGTTCGAGCGCGCACGCGAGGCCTACGCCGCCACGATCGAGCGCGACCCGCGCCAGCGCGTCAATCGGCCGCCCGAAGCGAGCGACCTGAGCGCAGCGTTGCCCGCAGCCGGCGCGCTCAATCTTGATCCGATCAGCGGCGCGCATGGCGCGCACCCGGTCGGCACCGGGCTCGGCGCGGCGCTGGGCGGCGCGGCGGCTGGCGCTGTCGTCGGCACGGTCATGGGCCCGGTCGGCACGGCCATCGGCGCCGCGGTCGGTGCGGTGATCGGCGGGCTGGCCGGCAAGGGCGTGGCCGAGCTGATCGACCCAACGGCTGAAGAGACGTATTGGCGCACGCAGTATTCGACCCGTTCCTACGTTTCACCCGACGCCAGCTTCGACGACTACGGCCCGGCCTATGGCTACGGCGTCAGCGCCCGCCGCGAGCATGCCGGCGTGTCGTTCGACGAGGCCGAGGCGCCGCTCGCGGCCGGTTGGGGGCGCGCCCGCGGCGCATCCACGCTGGAGTGGGAGCGCGCGAAGCCAGCGACGCGCGATGCCTGGGAGCGGATCGCGCAGCGCCCGTAGCGCGCAGAAGGCGCTCTGCTTCGTCGCCGACGTGCCAGCGCTCGGCGGCTCGCCCGAGCTCAGCCGTGCAAGCCGGCGAACACGTTCTGCACGTCTTCGTTGGCGTCGAGCGCGGCAAGAAAGGACTCGACTTCGTCGAGCTGCTCGGCGCTCAGGCTAGCGGGATCGACCGGCGTCTTCGGCCGATAGCCGAGCTTCGCCGAAAGCATGCTGAAACCCTGCGGCTGCAGTGCGCGGGCCACCAGGTCGAGATCGGCCGCGTCGGTGATGAACAGCGTGGCGCCGTTGTCGCCGGCCTCGAAGTCTTGTGCGCCGGCTTCGATGGCGGCCACTTCGGGGTCGGCCCCGGCGACGGCGGGCTCGGCCTCGATCAGACCCACATGGTCGAAGTCCCAGGCCACCGAGCCCGAGGCGCCGAGTTGGCCCTTGCGGAACAGCACCCGCATCTGCGAGGCGGCGCGGTTCAGGTTGTCGGTCAGGCACTCGACCATGACCGGCACCCGGTGCGGGGCGAAACCTTCGTACAACGCGTACTCGAAATGCACCGCTTCACCAGTGAGGCCGGCGCCCTTCTTGATGGCGCGCTCCAGCGTTTCTTTCGGCATCGAAACCTTGCGCGCCTGCTCGACCACCAGCCGCAAACGTGAGTTCGCCGCCGGGTCGTGGCCGTGACGCGCGGCGATCATGATGTCTTTCGCCAGCTTGCCGAAGAGGCGGCCCCGGGCGTTGGCCGCCAGGTCTTTGTGCTTTGCTTTCCACTGCGCGCCCATCGCTTGCGTTCCCCCGGTTTCGCATGAAGAACCACGAGATCGATCTGCGTGGCGTTTGTGTCTTTACTCGATCGCCTTGACCATGTCTTCCACCACCTTCTTCGCGTCGCCGAACACCATCATGGTCTTGTCCATGTAGAACAGTTCGTTGTCGAGGCCGGCATACCCCGCGGCCATCGAGCGCTTGTTGACGATGATGGTCTTGGCCTTGTAGGCCTCGAGAATCGGCATGCCGTAGATCGCGCTGCCCTTGATCATCGCGGCCGGGTTCACCACGTCGTTGGCACCGAGAATGATCGCCACGTCGGCCTGGCCGAACTCGCCGTTGATGTCTTCCATCTCGAAGACCTGGTCGTAGGGCACTTCGGCTTCGGCCAGCAGCACGTTCATGTGGCCCGGCATGCGGCCCGCCACCGGGTGGATCGCGTACTTGACGGTGATGCCCTTGGCGCTGAGCTTGGCCGCGAGTTCCTTCACCGCGTGCTGCGCGCGCGCCACCGCCAGGCCGTAACCCGGCACGATGACCACGGTCTCGGCGTTGCCGAGCACGAAAGCGGCGTCGTCGGCGCTGCCGCTCTTGACCGGGCGCGCTTCAGCTTTGGCGCCGCCCACTGTTGCGGCCTCGCCGCCGAAGCCACCGAGAATCACGTTGAAGAACGAGCGGTTCATCGCCTTGCACATGATGTAGCTCAGGATCGCGCCCGACGAGCCCACCAAGCTGCCGGCGATGATCAGCATCGCGTTGTTCAGGCTGAAGCCGATGCCGGCTGCGGCCCAGCCCGAGTAGCTGTTGAGCATCGACACCACCACCGGCATGTCGGCGCCCCCGATCGGGATGATGATCAACACGCCCAGCACGAAGGCCAGCGCCAGCAGCGCGTAGAAATCGACCCAGCTCTGGCTGACGACGAAGCCGTACATGAAATACAGCAGCGCCAGCCCGAGCACCAGGTTCAGGATGTGCTGGCCCTTGAACTGCACCGGCGCGCCCTTGAACAGGCGGAACTTGTAGGTGCCCGAGAGCTTGCCGAAGGCGATCACCGAACCGCTGAAGGTGATGGCGCCGATGGCAGCGCCAAGCGCCAGTTCGAGCCGGTTGCCACCCGGGATCGGGTCGCCCTTCGCCACGATCGCGAAAGCGTGTGGCTCGGCCACCGCGGCCACGGCGATGAACACCGCGGCCAAGCCGATCATGCTGTGGAAGAACGCCACCAGCTCCGGCATCTTGGTCATCTCGACCGTCTTGGCGCGGTAGGCGCCATAGCCACCACCGGCCACCAGCCCGAGCAGCACCCACGACAGGCCGCTGGCCGTGCCGGCGAGCTTGACGATCAGCGCCCCGGTCGTGACCGCAGCGATGGCCATGCCGGTCATGCCGAAGAGGTTGCCGCGGATCGAGGTGGTCGGGTGCGACAGCCCCTTGAGCGCCTGGATGAAACAGACGCTGGCGATCAGGTACAGCAGCGTGACGAGGTTCAGGCTCATTTCTTCACCTCAACCGCCGGTGCCTTCTTTTCCTTCTTCCTGAACATCTCGAGCATTCGCTTCGTGACGAGGAAACCGCCGAAGATGTTGACCGCGGCCAGCGCCACGGCGAGCACGCCCATGGTCTTGCCGAGGTACGTTTCGGTCAGCGCCGCCGCGAGCATCGCGCCGACGATCACGACCGCCGAGAGTGCGTTGGTCACCGCCATCAGCGGGGTGTGCAAGGCGGGCGTCACGGTCCAGACCACGTGGTAGCCGACGTAGATCGCCAGCACGAAGATGATCAGGTTGGTCAGGGTGGGGGAGACGAGTTCCATGGTGCTTATTTCCTCTTTACTTCACCGGCTTGCGTCATGAGACACGCAGCCACGATGTCGTCGTCCATCGGCACGTTGAACGTGCCTTCTTTCGTCAGCACAAGCTTCAGAAAGTCGAGCACGTTGCGCGCGTAGAGCGCGCTCGAGTCGGCGGCCACGAGTGCGGCGAGGTTGGTCTCGCCGATGATCGTGACGCCGTATTTCACGACCGTCTTGTCGGCTTCACTGAGCGGGCAGTTGCCGCCGACGCCGTTCGCGCCCTTGCCGGCCGCAATGTCGACGATCACCGAACCCGGCTTCATCGACTTGACCATGTCTTCGGTCACGAGCACCGGCGCAGCGCGGCCGGGGATCAGCGCGGTCGAGATCACGATGTCGGCCGCGGCCACACGCTTGGCGACCTCGACGCCCTGGCGCGCGAGCCAGCTCGGCGGCATCGGCTTGGCGTAGCCGCCCACGCCTTCGGCCGCTTCTTTCTCTTCCGGCGTGTCGTACGACACCTCGATGAACTTG
>JAYVTD010000625.1:0-2829 GCA_043774765.1 Rhizobacter sp.
CAGCAGCTCGATCACTTCAGCGGTCTGCTGCGCCGAGAGCGGCAGCGGCGGGATTCCGAGCGCTGCGCGTTCGGCAACATGTTGGCGGTAGGCTTGAAGCATGGTCGTGGCTCCTGGGAAGGTCGGATGAAGATGGGCCGGAACGTCAGGGTGCCTTGGGCACGATGACTTTCAAGCCCTTGAAATAGTCGCGGAAGAAGCCCGCGTCGCGTGTGATCAGTGCGCTGCATTGAAGCAAGGCATGTGCCCCGACGATGAAGTCGGGCACGGTGCGCTGCACAGCCTGCCCGGTCTTGCCGAGCGTGCGCAGGCGCTGTTTGTAGCGCCGCTGCATTTCGCCGGCGCGGATCGCCGACTTGCGCTCGACCGGCAGGTAACTCATGCCCATTTCTTCGACCACGTCCATGATCTCGGCGCCGTGGCCGAGGCCGGCCGTGATCTCGCTGACGACCACGTCGCACAACACGACCGGGCCATGGGCGAGCGCATCGCGCAGGCTCAACTCGGCGGCATCGGCCCGCGCGTCTTCGCCCAGCAGGTCGATCAGCACGGAGGTGTCGATGGCGATCATCAGGCGTCGGTCGGATCGCCAGGAGCGCGGCCGCGCAGCTCGCGCATCACGTCGTCGGTGGTCACGCCTGCCGGCAGCTTGAAGCGGCCTCGGGCACGCGAGATCGCGTCGTCGACATTCTTGCGCAGGATGATGCGCGCGCCGTCGATCTCGATCTTGAGCTGGGTGCCCTTGGTCAGGCCGAGGGCGTCACGCACCGCCTTGGGCAGGGTGATCTGGCCGCGTTCGGCCACGGTGGCTTCCATGCAGTGCTCTCCTGTGAAGTATGCTTGAATTGTACATACTTCTGACGGCGTACTGCGCTGGATTTCATTGCCCCGCAACGAACAACGGGCTCCGCCGCAGCCAGCGACGGAGCCCGTTCGGGCCGGGTGGCAGCCGGTCAGCTCGCTGCGGAGGCGACCTTGGCGTGTTTGTCGCTGACGCAGCCGTCGAGCATGCGCTGGCCGGTCTTGACGTTCAGCAGCATCGACTTGTTGGCGATCTGCACCACGAGGGTTTCGCCCTTGACGTCTTCGAGGCGGATCGCGCCGGTATCGGAGGCCACGGGCTTCATCACGTACACCGACTTGCCGAAGCGCAGCTCGGCGTAACCAGGGAACTTGGGCAAGGTCGAGACCTGCACGCTCTTGTCGAACTCGCACAGGTAGGTGCCGTAGAACACACGCTCGGCGGCAGCGAGTTGCGCCGGGGTGGCGGCAACCGGTTCGGCGGCGGCCACTGGTGCCGCCTTCTTGGCGGCGACGGGGGCCTTGGCGGCTGGCTTGGCGGCCGGGGTGGTTTGAGCCAGGGAGGCAAAGCTTGCGGCGCAGAGGGCGACGGCGAAGCCGAGGGTGGACAGACGGTTCATTCAGGAATCTCCTCAACGCAAAGATGCGAATGCATTGTCTTCATGCGGCGCTGCCCGCGGCACGCTGCCTCGCGCGTGATTGCAACAAAAAGCAGTGGCTGGCGCGGCGCCATCGGCCCAGTGCACCTGCGCAATATTGCCCAAACGCCACGCGGCATGCAGCGTGTAGCGTGAGCCCTGTCACGCCGCTCTCGGCGCATGAAACGGCACGGCACCGTGCCAAGCCGGCAAGGCCGTTTCGTTTCGGATACAGGACCGACGCTTTGTGTCGCCGGTGCCCGAGGCTTCAGGCTCCGGCGGTCTCGAACCAGGCGCTTCGGGCTTCGGCCGGCAAGGCCTGCCCGGTGCGTGCTGCACGCTCTAGAACTTGCCAGAAATAGCGGTAGCTCGCGCGGTCGTGCAGAGTGTCGCGGCCGGCGGACTTGTGCTTGATCGGCGCCCAGTTCGCCGCCTGCGCTGCAGCGATGATCTCGACCGCCTGCTCGATCTCGGCCGCGCCGGGCGCGAACGCGGCCACGATCGGGCGGATCTGATTCGGGTGAATGCTCCACATGCGCGTGTAGCCGAGCTCGCGCGAGGCCTTCATGGCAGCGACCGAGACGGCTTGCAGGTCGTTGAACTCGGTCACGACGCAGTGCGAAGGCGTCTTGGCAAAACCGTGGCAAGCCGCCGCGATCGCGAGCTTGGCGCGCAGCACCAGCGGGTGCGTGAACTGGCCTTCCACGCTCATGCCGGTGGCCGGAATCGCACCGCGGTGCGCCGAGACAAAATCCATCAGCCCGAACGAGATCGATTCGACGCGCGGGTGCGCTGCGATGCGTTCCACGTCGCGCAGCGCGCCGTGGGTTTCGACCAGCACGTGCACGGGCACCTGGCGGCCGTGACCATGCACCCGGATCTGGTGATCGATCTCGTTGCAGGCGCGTTCCACATCGGCGAAGCTGCGAGGCTTCGGAACCATCAGGTAAGCGAGCCGGCTGCCGGATCGGCTGATCAGCGTGCCGGTCTCCTGCGCGAACGCCGGGTGATCGACCGGGTGCACCCGCGCACCAACCCGGCCGTACACGTTCGCCGCCGACATCAGCAGCTCGGCGACGAGGTGCGCATGCTCGGCTTCGCCGCCGACCGCGGCACCGTCTTCGCAGTCGAGCGTCACGTCGAACACCGGCCCGAGCTCGGCCTGCAGTTCCAGGCTCTTGCGCATGCGCACTTCGACGCCGGCGTAGTGGTCGCACACCGGCAAGGGCGTGGCGACATCAAAGGTGTCGAACAAGGCCTGGCGCGGGTGAACGAGGGTTTCGCTCATGACCGCGCTGCCATCAGAGCAGGTGCTTGACGCCGTCCTGTTCGCCTTGCAGCTCGGCCAGCGTCAGGTTGATGCGCTCCTGGCTGAAGGCGTCGACGGCCA
>JAYVTD010000626.1:0-2220 GCA_043774765.1 Rhizobacter sp.
CGCGCTGCTGGTGGCGCCCGACCAAGAGACGGTGCTGCTCGAACAAGGCAACGTCGACAGCGTGAACCACGCCGAAGCCGTGCTCGCACGCAACGCGGCACAACGGTTCGACGCGGCCACGCTGTGGGGCTGCACGCTCTACACCACCGTCGAGCCCTGCTGCATGTGCGCCGGCACGCAGTACTGGGCCCACATCGGCGGGATGGTCTACGGCATGGAAGAACGCCATTTGCTGCAGCTCACCGGCAACCATGCCGGGAACCCGACGCTGGACCTGCCCTGCCGCGAGGTCTTTGCGCATGGGCAGAAGAACATCCGGGTGTGGGGGCCTGTTGCCGAAGTCGAACAAGAGATCGCAGCGCTGCATGTCGCTTTCTGGAAGCGAAGTGCCGGTTCATGAGCTGGCGCGGATCACTGAGCCTCGCTTACCGTCGCGACCCGCACAGCAGCGTGCCGCGCACCGTGGTGCACGACCGCCATGAGGGCCCGCTGCGGGTGCTCGCCAGCCTCTACCCCGAAGCGCCGGCGGTGTGCCACAACGTGCTGGTGCACCCGCCCGGTGGCATCGTCGGCGGTGACGAACTCGCCGTCGATGTAACCGTGGCCGAAGGCGCGCACGCGCTCGTCACCACCGCCGGGGCCACCCGTTTTTACCGCAGCACCGGCGCGCCGGCCGTGCAGACCCTTCAGGCCACGCTCGCTGCAGACACGCGCCTGGAATGGCTGCCGCTGGAGGCCATCACCTACAGCGGCTGCATCGCCGAGAACCGCCTGCGCTTCACGCTCGCGCCGGGCGCCGAGCTGATCGGCTGGGACGTGCTCGCGCTCGGCCTGCCCGCCTCAGGCCAGCCGTTCGAGCGCGGCTCATTCACACAAAGCATCGAAGTGCCGGGCCGCTGGCTTGAGCGCGGCGTGATCGCGGCCAGCGACACCCGCCTGCTCGATTCAGCACTCGGTTGGGACGGCCACAGGGTGATGGGCACGCTCTGGTTCGCCGCCGGCTCCACCGTGTCCGACCGGCGCCGCGACACCTTGCTCGACGCCGCGCGCGGCGTGGTCGAAAGCCACCCCCTGAGAAGCAGCGCCGGCGCCTCGTCGCCCCAAGACGGCCTGATCCTGCTGCGGGTGCTGGCGCCGCGCGTCGAACCGGTGATGAACCTGCTGGGCTCGGTGTGGTTGGCGTGGCGCCACGCCGCATGGCAACTGGCCGGCTGCACGCCCCGCGTCTGGCGAACCTGAAGGCACCGGAGCGGTCAAGCTTTCGGTTTGCCGCGCCGTGCTGCCGCCGCATGCAGGTGGCTGAGGAATTCACTGGCGATCGGTGAGAGTTGTTTGCCCTTGGGGTACAGCACGAACCAGTTCGAATGCACCGGATACCCCCGCACGTTCAGGACTGCAACGATGTCGGTCTCGGAGCCGGGCTGCAGCGCGTGACGCGACAACACGGCGAGCCCGAGCCCTGCGGCAACCGCCTGCTTGATGGCCTCATTGCTGCCGAGTTCCAGGCGCACGTTCGGCTGGAATTGCAGCGCGGCAAAGTGCGCGTCGCAGGCCATGCGCGTGCCCGAGCCCCGCTCCCTGAGAATGAAACGCTCACCCGCCAGACTGGCCAACGAGACCGATCGTTTCCCCACCAGCGGATGCGACCGCGGCGCGACCACGACCAGCGGGTTCGGCAACAGCATCCTTTGTTCCAGCTCGATGTCGGCGGGCGGCATCGACATGATGTAGAGATCGTCCCGATTGTCCCGCAGCCTCGCGACCACGCCATCACGGTTCAGCACCTGCAGCGCGATATCGATCTCGGGGTGCCTGGCGCAAAAAGTGCCGAGCATCGCCGGCACGAAGTACTCGGCCGTGCTGACCAACGACACCCTGAGCCGCCCTTGCGTCATGCCCTGGAGGGCGGCCACCTTTTGCTCGAACGCGGCCCATTCGTCGGTCATGCTTTGTGCCGACCTCACCAGCGCGTGGCCCGCGGCGGTCAGGTGCAGGCGCTTTCCCAGTTGTTCATACAAGGGCAGGCCGACCGCCGCGCTCAGGTCCTTGAGTTGCATCGAGACCGTGGGCTGCGTGACGTGGCAGGCGCGGGCCGCCGCGGTGATGCTCCCGTGCTCGGCCAATGCCAGGAACAGCTGGAGCTGCCGGAACGTCGCATTCATAGAGTTTTGTAGATTGTTTTTATCAAAACAATTGATTTTACTCTAACGTATATCGGGC
>JAYVTD010000627.1:0-3572 GCA_043774765.1 Rhizobacter sp.
CGTGCTCGACCTCAACAGCGCCGACGCGGTCGCCGAGTTCCTGTTGGCCAACCCTGGACGTTATGAGTACACCTCACCTTTCGCCGACGAGACCGCCGATGCTCACGCTGGACGAAGCACTGAGCCGTCTGCTCGGCGCCGTCCGGCCGCTGCCGGCGACTGAAGTCCAGACGCTGTCCACTTTCGACGCGCTCGGCCGGGTGCTGAGCGAAGACGTGCGCTCCGGGCTCGACGTGCCGCCCGCCGACAACACCTCGATGGACGGCTACGCAATGCGCTGCGCCGACGTGCCGGCCGCGGGCACGCTGCTGCCGGTCAGCCAGCGCATCCCCGCCGGCGTGGTCGGCGAGGCCCTGAAGCCCGGCACCGCGGCGCGCATCTTCACCGGCGCACAGGTGCCGGCGGGTGCCGATGCGGTGGTGATGCAGGAGCAGTGCGAAGCGCAAGGCGAAGGTGTGCGGGTCGATGTGGTGCCGGCATCAGGCCAGTGGATTCGTCGGCGTGGTGAAGACGCACAGGAAGGGCAGGTCGTGCTGACTGCCGGCACGCGTCTCACGCCGCAGGCGCTCGGTCTCGCCGCCTCGGTCGGTGCGGCCAAGCTGCCAGTGATGCGGCGCCCGCGCGTGGCACTGTTCTCCACCGGCGACGAACTCGTGATGCCCGGTGAGCCACTCAAGCCCGGCGCGATCTACAACTCGAACCGGTTCACCTTGCGCGCCTTGATCCAGGCCATGGGCTGCGACTGCGCCGACCTGGGCATCGTGCCCGACAACCTGGCCGCCACCCGCGACGCGCTGCGCCGTGCCGCGCTGGGCAACGATCTGATCGTCACCTCGGGCGGCGTGTCGGTCGGCGAAGAAGACCACCTGCGCCCGGCCGTGCAGGCCGAAGGCCGCATCGAGCTGTGGCAGATCGCGATCAAACCGGGCAAGCCGCTGGCCTTCGGCTCAGTGGCCCGCCCCGACGCGTCGGCCGCTTACATCGTCGGCCTGCCGGGCAACCCGGTGTCGAGCTTCGTCACCTTCCTGCTGATGGTGCGGCCGGTGTTGCTGCGCCTGCAGGGCGCGAGTGATATTCAGCCGCGGCCGACGAGCCTGCGCGCCGACTTCGACTGGCCGCGCCCCGACAAACGCCGCGAATTCCTGCGCGCGCGCCGCAACGAAGCCGGTGGCCTTGACCTGTTCCCGAACCAGAGCTCGGGCGTCCTGACGTCGGCGGTCTGGGGCGACGGCCTCGTCGACAACCCGAGCGGGCAAGCCATCCAGCGCGGCGATGCGGTACGCTTTCTCGCCTTTAACGAATTGTCCTGATGAAACTCACCGTGCGTTATTTTGCCTCGATCCGCGAGGCCTTGGGGTCGAGCGAAACCATCGACATACCGGCCGACGCCACCGTGGGCAGCGTGCGCGACGCGCTGATCGCGCGCGGCGGTGTCTACGCGACCGCGCTGGCGCGCAACCGCGCCTTGCGCAGCGCGCTGAACCACCAGATGTGTGATGACGACGTGAGCGTCACGGCCGACGCCGAAGTGGCGTTCTTCCCGCCGGTCACCGGGGGCTGAGATGGGTCAGCCGCGTGTCACGGTTCAGCCCGAGGACTTCGACTTCGGTGCCGAAGTGGCGGCGCTGCGGGCGCAGGATGCGGGTGTCGGCGCGGTGGCCAGCTTCATTGGCACGGTCCGCGACCGCAACGACGGTCTCGGCGTCAGCGCGATGGAACTCGAACACTACCCAGGCATGACCGAAAGCGCGATCGAAACCATGATCGACGAGGCCCAGCGCCGCTTCGACATCCGCGGCGCGCGGGTAATCCACCGTGTCGGCCTGTTGCAGCCGCTCGACCAGATCATGATGGTCGCCGTGACTTCGGCGCACCGCGGCCAGGCCTTCCTCGCCTGCGAGTTCCTGATGGACTACCTGAAGACCCAGGCACCGTTCTGGAAGAAGGAGCAGACGCCCGAAGGCGCCCGTTGGGTCGATGCCCGCAGCAGTGACGACGCGGCCGTGGCGCGCTGGGGTCTGCCGGCCGGCAACGCGGCGCTGCCACCGGCCCCGAAGGCCGGGGCCGCGTGACCAGCGCGCTGCCCTGGGCCCATGTGCTGGCCGTTGCCGTCGGCGCGGCCTTCGGGGCGCTCGCGCGCTGGTTCGCGGGCCTGTGGTTGAACGCGCAATGGGATGGCTTCCCGCTCGGCACCTTGCTCGTCAATTGTGTCGGTGGCCTGCTGATCGGGGTGGCGCTGGCGTGGTTCGAACGTTCGCCCGACGAGTTGCTGCGCCTGCTGCTGGTGACCGGTTTTCTCGGTGGGCTGACGACCTTCTCGTCGTTCTCCGGCGAGTCGTTGATCCTGCTGCAGCGCGGCCAGGCCTTGCTCGCGCTGGCGCACACCGCGGCTCATCTGTTCGGCTCGCTCGCCTGCGCCGGGCTCGGGTTCTGGCTGCTGCGCGGCGCCTTGCGCTGAGTCAAGCCCGGGGGCTGTTGCCGCCTTGAAAATTCGGCGGATTGCCTCAAGTCCATCGCAATCGGAGGTCTTTCCCCATGCGAATCGACAAGCTCACCACCAAGTTCCAGGAAGCATTGGCTGACGCCCAGAGCTTGGCCGTCACGCGCGACAACCCTTACATCGAGCCGGCTCACCTGCTGGCCGCTATGCTCGCGCAGGTCGACGGCCCCAAGGCCTTGCTCGACCGGGCCGGTGCCAACAGCGCCGGTCTGAAGACAGCGGTCGACACGCTGATCAACGGCTTTCCGCAAGTGCAGGGCAGCGGTCAGGTCGTGCAGCCCGGCCGTGACCTGACGGCCTTGCTGCAGGCCACTGAAAAGGAAGCCGGCAAACGCGGTGACCAGTTCATCGCCGGCGAAATGTTCCTGCTGGCCTTGGCCGATGCCAAGACCGACATGGGCGGCATCGTGCGTGGCCACGGCCTCACGCGCAAGGCGCTCGAGGTGGCGATCGACGCCGTGCGCGGTGGCGCCACGGTCGACAACGCGGAAGCCGAAGGCCAGCGCGAAGCCTTGAAGAAGTACACGCTCGACCTGACCGAGCGCGCGCGCCAGGGCAAGCTCGACCCGGTGATCGGCCGCGACGACGAGATCCGCCGTGCGATCCAGGTGCTGCAGCGACGCACCAAGAACAACCCGGTGCTGATCGGCGAGCCCGGCGTGGGCAAGACCGCGATCGTCGAAGGCTTGGCGCAACGCATCGTCGCCGGCGAGGTGCCCGATTCGCTGAAGAACAAGCGCGTGTTGGTGCTCGACATGGCGCTCCTGCTTGCCGGGGCCAAGTTCCGCGGAGAGTTCGAGGAGCGGCTCAAGTCGGTGCTGAAGGAAGTGGCGCAAGACGAAGGCCAGACCATCGTCTTCATCGACGAGATCCACACGATGGTCGGTGCCGGCAAGGCCGAGGGCGCCATCGACGCCGGCAACATGCTCAAGCCGGCGTTGGCGCGTGGCGAACTGCATTGCATCGGTGCGACCACCTTGAACGAGTACCGCAAGTACGTCGAGAAAGACGCGGCGCTGGAGCGGCGTTTCCAGAAGATCCTGGTCGGCGAGCCGAGCGTGGAAGCGACCAT
>JAYVTD010000628.1:0-2666 GCA_043774765.1 Rhizobacter sp.
AACAGCGGCAGCGGGTCTTGCACATCGCCTTGGTAGTGCGCGGGGAAATAAGTCAACGCACGATGGGCCGCTTCGAGCGATTGGTCGGCGCGCATCTGCACCGCGTTGAAACCACTGCGTTGCAACAACGGCAGCATGTCGACCAGCACTTCGCCGGTGGCGCGCACTTCGCCGATGAAGCGGTAGCGCGAACGCAGCACATGGGCCTGGCTGTAAGCGCGGCCGTCGACCCACTTCGGGAACTGCAGCGCCACGAGTGCGATGCGCGGCAGGTCGGCGGCGATCTCGCGCACCTCGACGTCATTGGCGAGCATCACGCCGACCGGCATGGCCTCGGGCCAGTGGCTGCGCGCGCCGTGCCACTGCAGCAGTGTCAGCAGGCTGTGCGGCGCGGGCGTGAGCGTGACCATCGGGCCGTCGTCACCTTCGATCGTGTGCCACGGATCGCGTGGCTTGCTGCGCGAATCGATGAATTTCATGGTCATTCCGTCAGGCCACTTGCGCGGTGCTGCGGCGCGTGGCGTTGGCCGCGGTCTTGAACGGGTCGAGCCCGACGCGCTTGACGGTGTCGATGAAACGTTCGTTCTGCGTGCGCTGTTCGCGGTAGGTTTCGATCACCGCTTCGAGCACGTCGGCCACTTCGTCGGCCGCGAACGACGGGCCGATCACCTTGCCGGCCACCGCGGTGGTGGCGAGTGCCGAACCGTCGGAGCCGCCGAGCGAGATCTGGTACCACTCCTTGCCGTCCTTGTCGACGCCGAGGATGCCGATGTGGCCGCTGTGGTGGTGGCCGCAGGAGTTGATGCAGCCGCTGATGTGCAGGTCGATGTCGCCGATGTCGTAGAGCACGTCGATGTCGTCGAAGCGCTGCGTGATCTCTTCGGCGATCGGGATCGAGCGCGCGTTGGCGAGCGCGCAGAAGTCGCCGCCGGGGCAGGCGATCATGTCGGTCAGCAGGCCGATGTTGGGCGTGGCGAAGCTTGCGTCGCGCGCCGCGTTCCACAGGCCGAACAGGTCGGTCTCGCTCACCCACGGCAGCACCAGGTTCTGGTCGTGCGACACACGTGCTTCACTGAGGCTGTACCGGTCGGCGAGATCGGCCGCGGCTTCGAGCTGCACGTCGGTCGCGTCGCCCGGCGCCTGCCCGGCGCGCTTGAGCGACAAGGTCACTGCACGGTAGCCGGGCAGCTTGTGCGCGTGCGTGTTGCGCTCAAGCCAGCGTTTGAAGCCGGCCGGTGCATCGGTGGCGGCTTGCCACGCCGGCGTGCCGGCAGCGCGTGGCGCCACGCCCGCGGGCTTGGTGAAGCTTGCGTTGACGCGGTCGAACTCGGCTTGCGGGATCAGGTGCGCCGTGCCTTGCACGTCGTCTTTCAGGATGTGCTCGAACTCGTCGTTCACGTCGTCGACGAAACGCTGGCCTTCGGCCTTCACGAGGATCTTGATGCGCGCCTTGTACATGTTGTCGCGCCGCCCATGCTTGTTGTAGACCCGCACGATCGCTTCGATGAACACGAGTATCTGCTGCCACGGCAGGAACTCGCGGATCACGCTGCCGATCACCGGCGTGCGGCCCATGCCACCGCCCACGCGCACCTGGAAGCCGACCTCGCCGGCGGCGTTGCGCAGCACACGCAGCCCGATGTCGTGCCACGCGGTCGCGGCGCGGTCTTCGACGGCGCCGGTCACGGCGATCTTGAACTTGCGCGGCAGGAAGGCGAACTCCGGGTGCAGCGTGCTCCACTGGCGCAGCACTTCGCAGTACGGGCGCGGGTCGATCGCCTCGTCGGCGGCGACGCCGGCGAAGCAGTCGCTCGTGGTGTTGCGGATGCAGTTGCCGCTGGTCTGGATGCCGTGCATGTCGACATCGGCCAGCAGGTCCATCACGTCGGCACTGCGTTCGAGCGGAATCCAGTTGAACTGCATGTTCTGGCGTGTGGTGAAGTGTCCGTAGCCGCGGTCGTATTCGCGGGCGATGCGGCCGAACGCACGCAGTTGGGTCGAGTTCAATTCACCGTAGGGCACCGCGATGCGCAGCATCGGCGCGTGGCGCTGGATGTACCAGCCGTTTTGCAGGCGCAGCGCACGGAAGTCGTCTTCGGGCAGGTGGCCCGAGAGGTGGCGTTCCAGCTGGTCGCGAAACTGTGCGGCGCGCTGGTGCACGAAGAGTTTGTCGAAGTCGGTGTAGTGGTACATGGTCAGGGCCGCGAACGCATTGAGATTGGGGGCTTCATTCAGGAAATCACTTTGAGTCCGGCGCCGACGAGTGACAGGCACAAGAGCGTGCGAACGAGCTTTTCAGGCATCTTGCGAGTGAGCTGCGCGCCGATCCATATGCCGGGGATCGAGCCGATCAGCAAGGAGGCGAGCAGCGCCCAGTCGATGTGGCCGAGCGTGGCGTGGCCGATGCCGGCCACGAAGGTGAGCGGCACGGCGTGCGCGATGTCGGTGCCGACCACGCGGTGCGATTCGAGGCGCGGGTAGAGCAACATGATCAGCGTGGCACCGATCGCGCCGGCGCCGATCGAGCTCAGCGAAACCAGCACGCCCAGGATCAGGCCGCACAGCACCGTGAGAAGTGGTTTGCGGTTCTCCGGAATCCAGCGCTCCAGGCGCAGGCCGACGCCGTGCCACACCGGCTTGAACGCGACCGTGACGGCGGTGATCAA
>JAYVTD010000629.1:0-2070 GCA_043774765.1 Rhizobacter sp.
CTCGAAAGCACGCTTCCATGGCTGACCCCTTCACGCCGCAGCAGATCGCCGAAGCGGTCGGCGCCGGCATGTTCGCGGGCGACCGCGCCTCGCGCGGGCTGGGCATGCAGATCGCGGCAATCGGCCCGGGCACCGCGCGGCTGACGATGCCGGTGCGCGAAGACATGCTGAACGGCATGGACATCTGCCACGGCGGTTTCATCACCACCTTCGCCGATTCGGCCTTCGCGTTCGCCTGCAACTCCTACAACGAGCTGACCGTGGCCTCGGGCCTCAATGTCGACTTCACCGCGCCGGCCCGGCTCGGCGACCTGCTGACCGCTCACGCCACTGAAGTGCACCAGTCGGGCCGCACCGGCGTCTACGACGTCGACGTGCGCAACCAGCGCGGCGAGCGCATCGCCACGATGCGCGGGCGCTCCTACCGCATGAAAGGCAAGCCGGTCGTTCCGCTCGGCGCTTGAAAGCCCCACCATGCCCGTCAAACAACCCGCCCCCGGCGACCTCGAACCGATCGAACGCGCCAGCCGCGACGAACTGCAGGCGCTGCAACTGCGCCGCCTGCAGTGGAGCTTGCAGCACGCCTACGACATGGTGCCGCACTACCGTGCGGCCTTCGATGCGAAGGGTGTGCACCCGCGTGACCTGAAGTTGCTCGCCGATCTGGCGAAGTTTCCCTTCACGGCCAAGAAGGACTTGCGCGACAACTACCCGTTCGGCATGTTCGCGGTGCCGAAAGAGAAAGTCGCGCGCATCCACGCGTCGTCGGGCACGACCGGCAAACCGACCGTCGTCGGCTACACAAAAAAAGACATCGACCACTGGGCCGATCTGGTCGCGCGCTCGATCCGCGCCGCCGGCGGCCGTGCCGGTGACATGGTGCATGTGGCCTATGGTTACGGGCTGTTCACCGGTGGCCTGGGCGCGCACTACGGCGCCGAGCGCGCCGGTTGCACGGTGGTGCCGATGTCGGGCGGGCAGACCGAAAAGCAGGTGCAGCTGATCACCGACTTCGGGCCGCAGATCATCATGGTCACGCCCTCGTACATGCAGGTGCTGGTCGAAGAGATGCGGCGCCAGGGCATCGACCCGAAGAGCACCAGCCTGAAGATCGGCATCTTCGGCGCCGAGCCGTGGACCGAAGCGATGCGTGCCGAGATCGAGACCAACGCCGGCATCGACGCGGTCGACATCTACGGCTTGTCGGAAGTGATGGGCCCGGGTGTGGCGAGCGAGTGCATCGAGACCAAGGACGGCCCGGTGATCTGGGAAGACCACTTCTACCCCGAAATCATCGACCCCGACACCGGCGAGGTGCTGCCCGACGGCGCCGAAGGCGAGCTCGTGTTCACGACGCTGACCAAGGAAGCGCTGCCCGTCGTCCGCTACCGCACGCGCGACCTGACGCGCCTGCTGCCGCCGACCGCGCGCAGCATGCGCCGCATCGGCAAGATCGTGGGCCGCAGCGACGACATGCTGATCATCCGCGGCGTGAACCTGTTCCCGACGCAGATCGAGGAGATCGTGTTGCGCCACGGGCGGCTGTCGGGCCAGTACCAGCTCGTGGTCACGCGCGAAGGCAAGCTCGACGACTTGGAAGTGCGCTGCGAAGTATTGCCCGGCGTGAGCGCCTCGCGCGACGAGATCGCGCTGTGGCTGCGTGAACGCATCAAGACGCTGACCGGCATCAACACCACCGTTTCGGTGTGTGAGCCCGATACCCTGGAACGCACGCTCGTCGGCAAGGCCCGGCGTGTCCTCGACAAACGCAACAAGTAAGGAACGCACCATGTACACCCAGGCAATGGACACGATGGGCAAAGAGGGCCTTGAGGCGAAGAAGCCGTTGCGCTCGGCTGAAGACATGCTGACTGAGCAGAAGTTCGAAGCGCGCATCGACGCCGGCGACTTCATCGAGGCGAAAGACTGGATGCCCGAGCACTACCGCAAGACTCTCGTGCGCCAGATCAGCCAGCACGCGCACTCAGAGATCGTCGGCATGCTGCCCGAAGGCAACTGGATCAGCCGCGCGCCCACGCTCAAGCGCAAGGCGATCCTGCTGGCCAAGGT
>JAYVTD010000630.1:0-4463 GCA_043774765.1 Rhizobacter sp.
GGTGAGGCCGACTACCTTTATCAGCGTGAAGTGCTGGCGGGCAACCCGAAGGTCTATGCGCAGCTGGTACCCCTGCTGTCGCCCTACAGCCACGTGATCACCGACAGCCCGGCGGAAGCAACCAAAGCCACACCATCCGCCACCACAGCCGACGCGACCGACGCGTTTGTGGCCACCGCAGCCGAAGCGCCGGTGGCCGCGCCGCGCAAGGCCGCGGTGCGCATCCGGAAGCAGGACCTCGCGCGCTGAAACGTTCGAGCCGCGCATGACCGAGCTCGCCGCTCACACGCCCATGATGCAGCAGTGCTTCCAATAGAGCCGGCGCGGCTTACCAACGGCTACGTGAGAAAGCTACGCAGTAACCTACGCTGCCGGTTGGATCGCGCCGCGCGACATGCTTACGATGGCAACGTCAGTTTCGTCACAGCCCCCATCACCAGCCGCGCAGCGGCAACCGTCCCCAACGCCACGTCGTAAATCGGTACCGGAAGTTCACCGCTTCAAGACGTTGCGCGAGCGCCGGTTAGCGCT
Organism: Rhizobacter sp.; assembly: GCA_043774765.1. Classification (GTDB taxonomy): domain Bacteria; phylum Pseudomonadota; class Gammaproteobacteria; order Burkholderiales; family Burkholderiaceae_C; genus LMDS01. The sequence continues at coordinate 532 of JAYVTD010000630.1, forward strand.
GCTACCCCTCCCGGCCGAGAGTGTGCGGTCGCGAGCGTATCGGGAGGCCTACATCTCCCGTACGGCCTCGTTTCTCCAATGACAGCAATCTGGAAGCGCTGGGAACTGGCGCTCCCGGCCAGGTCCGGACGTTCAAGGTCCGCGAAATTCGCGGCGCCAATGACTGGTCCCAAAGTACAGCGGACGTAGATCGAAATCCGCCCGCGGCGACGAAAACTCCGAAGCGGTCATTCGATGACAGCCAGCAACTGGCGGCGTCGAAACTCGGCCGAGTGGCAGGTCCTCAATGGCCCGAACTGGCGCTGCCGACCCATTGCTGCCAGCCACGGTTTTCTCGTCGACAGGCAGGTGTACCTTGAAAGAGCGTTGGTGCACGGATGCCGGCGGCGGGCAAGTAGGATGGGCTCCCCAGATTGTCCCTCCAGCCCAGTCCCCATGCCCCACAAGAAGAACGCCAACGGCCGCCACCACATCCCGAAGATGCGGCACGCGGTGACGAACTGGGCCGACGCGGCAGCCTGACGCTGTGGATCACCGACGAGGCGATTGCCGCTTGGGCGGCGACCCGCCGAGCGACCCCGGGCGGTCAGGCCACCTATTCCGACAGCGCGATCCAGACGTGCCTGATGCTGCGAGCGGCGTTCAAGTTGGCTCTGCGCCAAGCCGAAGGGTTGATGCTGTCGGTGGTGGAACTGCTGGGCTGCGAGCTCGCCGTTCCGGATCACACGACCGTCAGCCGACGGGCGGCGCGACTTGAATCGATCACCCGTGGGCCGCTGCCTCGAGGGCCGCTGCACGTCTTGATCGACAGCACCGGATTGAAGGTCTACGGCGCTGGCCAGTGGCAGGCGGAAAAGCACGGTCTCTCAAGGCGCAAATGGCGCAAGCTGCACTTGGGCGTAGACGCCCGCAGTGGGCAGATCGTGGCAGTCACATTGACGGATCAGGACGTCAGCGATGAGTCCCAGGTGGGCCCGCTGCTCGAGCAAATCGAGCCGCCCATCGAACAAGTGACGGCCGACGGCGCCTACGACGGCGAGCCCACTTATCAGACGATCGCCACTCACGACAGCGCGATTGCGGTAGTGATTCCGCCGCAGGAGAACGCTGTGCCGAGTGCCGGGTTCGAGACCGACCCATCGCCGCGCGATACCCACTTGTTGACAATCGCGTCGTTGGGGCGACTCGGTTGGCAGGAGGTCACCGGATACGGAAAACGCGCGCTGGTCGAGACCGAAATGGGTCGCTACAAGTCGCTCATCGGCGAGCGGCTGCGTTCCCGCGGCGATGCCGCACGGCGCACCGAAGCCGTTGTCGGCGCCGCTGTTCTCAACTGCATGCTCGATGCCGCAAGGCCCAACTCCGACCGGCGTTCGGTGGCACCGGCGTAAGCCACCGCAGCGGAGGTCCGCCTTCGTCCGCATCGCCTCCGTGCACCAACGCCTGCCCGATGGATCTGGGCGAGTTGATCGAGCGCCACCTGATGGACCTGCGCGTGATGCACGGCGAGCCGGCGCTGCTGCGGCCGCCCGGCGACACCGACACCGCGCTCGTCGGCGAACTCCAGTCGCACCATTCGCTCGCGCCGCTGCTCTGGGAGATGGCGATGCGCGGCCCGCGCCGCGAGCTCTTGCCCGAGATCGCCGGGCCGGCGGTGTACCGTGTCGCGCCCGGCCTCGACGTGGCGGCGCTGCCGGCCAGCGGCGTGCTCAAGGCCGCCATCGAGCGGCTGCGCCCGCAAGCCGCCAACGTGCAGGAAATCGCGTCGTGGCCGGCGCTCGACCGCGAGCGTGCGGCGCGTTTGCTGAACGCGCTGTACCTGCAATCGAGCCTGATCGTCAGCCGCTCGCACCCCGACGCGGTGCGCGACAGCTGGTTCGGCACCAAGCTTTAAGCCGCTTCGTTCCTGGACGCCCGAGCGCCCGGAATTGTCGTGAACGAAGCAGCGCTGTCTGCTACGCTCGCGGCGCAGCGCATGCTGCGAGTGCGCCCTGCGCTTGAACATCCAAGAGCGACATGCTGGACGACAAAGACCTCGCACAACTTCTCGACGCATGCCACCCCGACCCGTTCGCCGTGCTCGGCATGCATGCCGACGCCGATGGCGTTTTGTGGGTGCGGGCCTTGCTGCCCGGCGCCACCGCGGTGACGCTGCACGACACCGCCAGCGGCCGCCGGGTCGTGGCCCTGACGCAGCGCCACGCCGACGGCTTCTTCGAGGCCCGCTTGCCGCGCCGACACCGCCCCTTCGACTACCGGCTCGGCGTGAGCTGGGCCACCGGCCACGAGACCTTGCTGGCCGACCCCTACCGCTACGGCCCGCTGATCGGCGAGCAAGACCTGTATTTCTTCGGCGAAGGCACGCACCTGCGGCCGTTTGAAGTGCTGGGCGCGCACCCGATCAACCTCGGCGAAGGTGTGTATGCGATCACCGGGGTGCGCTTTGCGGTGTGGGCGCCCAACGCCAGCCGCGTCAGCGTGGTCGGTTCGTTCAACGGCTGGGACGGCCGGCGTCACCCCATGCGCACGCGCGGCAGTTCGGGCATTTGGGAGTTGTTCGTGCCGCACGCGGTCAGCGGCGACATCTATCGCTACGAGCTGCGCGCTGCCGGCGGCGCGGTGTTGCCGCTCAAGAGCGACCCCTATGCCCGCGCCGCGCAGCTGCGGCCCGAAAGCGCAAGCATGGTGCCGCCGGTGCTCGCGCCGCGGCGCGCGCTGCCGGCCGAGCGCGCCGCGGCCAACACACGCCAGGCGCCGATCTCGATCTACGAAGTGCACCTGGGCTCATGGCGGCGCCACCCCGACGGGCGCTTTCACAGCTGGGACGACCTGGCCTTAGCGCTGCCCGCGTATGCGGCCGACCTGGGCTTCACCCACATCGAGCTGCTGCCGATCACCGAGCACCCGTTCGACGGCTCGTGGGGCTACCAGACGCTCGGCCTGTATGCGCCCAGCGCACGCTTCGGGCCACCCGAAGGCTTCGACCGTTTTGTCGCTGCCTGTCACGCCCACGGCCTGGGGTTGCTGCTCGACTGGGTGCCGGCGCATTTCCCGTCCGACGCGTTCGGCCTGGCGCAGTTCGACGGCACGGCGCTGTACGAATACGCCGATCCGCGTGAAGGTTTTCACCACGACTGGAACACGCTGATCTACAACTTCGGTCGCCACGAGGTGCGCAACTTCCTGGTCGGCAGCGCCTTGTACTGGATCGAACGCCACGCGGTCGACGGGCTGCGCGTCGATGCCGTCGCATCGATGCTCTACCGCGATTACAGCCGCAAGGCTGGCGAGTGGATCCCCAACGCGCGCGGCGGGCGCGAGAACCTGGAAGCGATCGCAGCGCTCAAGCGCACCAACGAGGTGGTCGGCATCGAGTGCCCGGGTGCGGTGATGGTGGCCGAAGAGTCGACCGCTTTCCCCGGTGTGTCGGCACCCACCTACGCCGGCGGCCTGGGCTTCCACTACAAGTGGAACATGGGCTGGATGAACGACACGCTGCGCTACATGGCCGAAGACTCGGTCCACCGGCGCTGGCACCACGACACCATGACCTTCGGCCTGGTCTATGCGTTCAGCGAGAACTTCGTGCTGCCGCTCTCGCACGACGAGGTCGTGCACGGCAAAGGCTCGATCCTCGGGCGCATGCCGGGCGACGAATGGCAGCGCTTCGCCAACCTGCGTGCGTACTACGGCTTCATGTGGGGCCACCCGGGCAAGAAGCTGTTGTTCATGGGCCAGGAGTTCGGCCAGCCCAGCGAGTGGAACCACGACGTGGAGTTGCCCTGGCCGCTGTTGGCCGACGCGCGCCACGCCGGTGTGCATCGCCTGGTGCGCGACCTCAACCGCTTGTACCGAGCGCACAGTGCATTGCACAGTCTCGACTGTGAAGCCGCCGGCTTCGAGTGGATCGCTGCGCAAGAGGCCGAGCTGTC
>JAYVTD010000631.1:0-2068 GCA_043774765.1 Rhizobacter sp.
AGGTTCTCGCGCACCGACAGGTTCGGGAAGATGCCGCGGCCTTCGGGCACGTAGCCGATGCCCAGCCGCGCCATGCGCTCGGGCACGGCATTGGTCACGTCGGCGCCGTGCCACTTCACGCTGCCTTCGGCGACACGCACATAACCCATCAGCGAGCGGATCAGCGTCGTCTTGCCCATGCCGTTGCGCCCGAGCAGGCCGAGCGCGGTGCCGGCCGGCAGCGCCAGGCTCACGCCGCGCAGGATGTGGCTCGCGCCGTAATAAGTGTTGAGTTGGTCGATCTGCAGCATGGGGGTGCTCGGGCGAGCGCCGGGCCGCCCCAAGCCGCCCGAGGTCCCCTCGGGGGATGGTGCCGAAGGCGCCTGAGGGGTTGTCATCAGTGCGCTTCGCCGAGGTAGGCGACCTGCACGTCGTGGTTGGTGCGGATGCGTTCGGGCACGTCGCTCGCGATCACGCTGCCGTTGACCATCACGGTGATGCGGTCGGCGATGCGGAACACCGCGTCCATGTCGTGTTCGACCAGCAACACCGCGTGGCTGCGCTTCAACCCAGCAAGCAGCGCCAGCATGCGGCCGGTTTCCTCGGCGCCCATGCCGGCGAGCGGTTCGTCGAGCAGCAGCACGCGCGGTTTTGTCGCCAGGCACATCGCGATCTCGAGCTGGCGCTGGCCGCCGTGGCTCAGGAGGCCGGCTGGCCGCGCGGCGTCGTCGGTCAAACCCGCGGCGTCTAGCGCGGCGCGTGCAGCCCCGGTGCTTTGTGCACAGTGCTGCGCTGACTGCCACACGGCCCAGGCGCGCGGCAGCGCGGCCTGCGCGCTCAGGCGGCAGTTCTCGAGCACGCTGAAGCTCGGGAAGATGGTGGTGCGCTGGTAACTGCGGCCGATGCCGGCGCGTGCACGTTTGGGTTGAGACCATGCGCCGATGTCATTCCCGTCGAGTTCGATGCGGCCGCTGCTCGCTGGCATCTCGCCCGAGAGCATGTTGATCAGCGTCGACTTGCCGGCGCCGTTGGTGCCGATCACCGCGTGCACTTCACCGATGTGCAGGTCGAGCGAGACCTCGTTGACGGCGGTCAGGCCGCCGAAGCGGCGGGTCAGGGCTCTGGCGCGCAGCAGGGCAGTCTGCTCAGCCATGCGACGCCCCCGCAAGCCGCGCACGCAGCCCGATCAAACCCTTGGGCAGCAGCGCCACGAACGCGATGATCGTGAAGCCGAGTGTCATCTGCCAGTGGCTGGCGAGCGGGCCGAGCATCGATTCGAGCTGGAACAACTCCTTCAGCAGCGTGAATGCGATCGCCCCGATCACCGCGCCGCGCAGGCTGCCGATGCCGCCGAGGATCAGCATCAGCAGCACCGCACCCGACTCGTGCCAGCTCAGCAGCTCGGGGTTCACGGCGCCGTCTTTCACCGCGAGCAAAAAGCCGGCGAGGCCGGCGAGCGCGCCGGCGATCACGAACGCGACTAGCTTGTAGCCGTAGGTTCTGAAGCCGGCCGCGCGCATGCGCTGTTCGTTGACGCGGATGCCGGCCAGCGCGTGGCCGAAGCGCGAGCGCATCAACAGCGCGAGCAGCGCGTAGGTGGCGATCAGCGTGCCGATCACGGCGTAGTACAGGTGCTGCTTGTCGTCGAGGTTCAAGGGCCCGAGCGTCGGCTTGGCGTAGAGGAACAGGCCGTCGCTGCCACCGGCGAGCTTGGTGTCGTGGAACACGAAGTAGGCCATCTGCGCGAACGCGAGCGTGACCATGATGAAGTACACGCCCTTGGTGCGCAGGCTCAGCGCGCCGACGAACAGCGCATAAGCGGCCGCGGTCAGCACGGCGAGTGGTGCGACCTTCGCGATCGACCCGCCGCTGTCACCCGAGGCCAGCACCGTCACATACGCACCGATGCCCAGGAACGCGGCATGGCCCAGGCTCACGAGGCCGGTCACGCCGACCAGCAATTCGAGACTGAGCGCGAAAATCGCGTAGACGGCGATCTTGACGACGGTTTCCTGCAGGTACGGTGACAGGCCGAGCGGCAGCATCAGCAGCACGAGGGCGGCTGCGACCGGAACGATCCAGGTGCGGG
>JAYVTD010000632.1:0-2876 GCA_043774765.1 Rhizobacter sp.
CCAGCTCGGCAGCGCGGATCAGCGCGCGCGCCTTGGCTTCGGTCTCTTTCCATTCGAGCTCGGGCACCGAGTCGGCTACCACGCCGGCTGCCGCCTGCACGTAAAGCACCTGGTCTTTCACGATGCCGGTGCGGATCGCGATCGCCACGTCCATGTCGCCGGCAAAACTCAGGTAACCGCAAGCGCCGCCGTAGATGCCACGCTTGACCGGTTCGAGCTCGTCGATGATTTCCATCGCGCGCACCTTCGGCGCGCCGGTCAGCGTGCCGGCCGGGAAGGTGGCGCGCAACACGTCCAGGCTCGTCATGCCGTCCTTCAGCAAACCCTCGACGTTGCTGACGATGTGCATCACGTGCGAATAACGCTCGACCGTGAAAGCTTCGGTCACCTTCACGCTGCCGGTCTTGGCGATGCGGCCGATGTCGTTGCGCGCCAGGTCGATCAGCATCACGTGTTCGGCGCGCTCCTTCGGGTCGCCTTTCAGCTCAGCTTCGAGGGCCTTGTCGATCTCGGGTGTGGCGCCGCGCGGGCGGGTGCCGGCCAGCGGCCGGATCGTCACCTTGTCACCTTCAGGCGTGTGCTCCTGGCGCACCAGAATTTCCGGCGACGCCCCGACGATCTGGAACTCGCCCATGTCGTAGAAGTACATGTAGGGCGACGGGTTCAGCGAGCGCAACGCACGGTACAGGCTGAGCGGCGACTCGGTGTAGCGCTTGCGCAGGCGCTGGCCCACCTGCACCTGCATCATGTCGCCGGCGGCGATGTATTCCTTCGCGCGCAGCACCGCGGCGATGTAGGCCTCTTTGCCGAACTCGCGCTCCACCGCGTGCGCTGCGCCGCGTTTGACGGCCGGCGCGGTCACGCTGTACTTCAGCTTGTCGCCGAGTTCGGCGAGGCGCCGCTTGGCGTTGTGAAACGACTCGGGCTGAACCGGGTCGGCATAGACGATCAGGTAGAGGCGCCCCGACAGGTTGTCGATCACCGCGAGCTCTTCGCACTGCAGCAGCAGGATGTCGGGCGTGTCGATGCCACCGGTCTTGTTTGTCTTCGCGAGCTTCGGCTCGATGAAACGAACCGCGTCGTAGCCGAAGTAGCCGGCCAGGCCACCGCAGAAGCGTGGCATGCCGGGGCGCAACGCGACCTTGAAACGCTTCTGGTAGTCGGCGATGAAGTCGAGCGGGTTGCCTTCGTTCACCTCGACGACCTGCCCGTTCGTCACGACCTCGGTCTTGAACCCGGTGGCGCGCAACAGCGTGCGCGCCGGTAGGCCGATGAACGAGTAGCGGCCGAAACGCTCGCCGCCGACGACCGATTCGAGCAAGAAGCTGTGTTTGCCGCCACCGCTCGCGTAAGCGAGCTTGAGGTACAGCGACAAGGGTGTTTCGAGATCGGCAAACGCTTCGGCGATCAGCGGAATGCGGTTGTAGCCCTGCGAAGCCAGGCTCTTGAATTCGAGTTCGGTGATCACGGGTCAGGGCCCTCCAAAGCCCGGCGGGAACGGCTGCGGCTCAAGCAGCAAGACGCGTTGCCCGCGTGATGATTTCATGTCGGTGGGTTCGGCCGGCGTGGCGCCAGCCGGTGGAGCCGAGGGTGGTGCCGGTTCATATCAAAACCGGCGCTGCCTGCAGCAAACTAAACCTGCGCCTGTGCGGCGCGAAGCGGGCACCGCCAGGGCCAGGCTCCCCGGTCGTGCGACCCGTTGGTTTGTTTGCGCGTTGAAAACATGATGGAAAGTGTAGCAGCGAGGCCTCACGCAGCACCGCGCCCATAGCGAACGTGAAAACGTTGCCGGATGGTGCTCGCGGCGCTGCCCAAACGCGTGCACTACAAGGCCATGTTCAAGGTCTACACCGCGGGCCTGTACATGGGCAGCAAGGTCGGCACGGCCTAAGAGCTGTACGCCGCGCCCGGGCCGAAACGCATGCACATCGTGATGCTGCGCGACATCGACGCCAACGAGCTCGACAAGAAGAAGCTCGCCGCTGGCGACTACTTCTATGCCGACTGGGTTCCCGGCACCGGCACCACGGTGGGCATCAACGACAAGGCTGCGGGCGAGCCGATCAAAGAACCCGAGTTCTTCACCGCGCTGATGGAAATCTGGCTCGGCAAGGCCCCGACGCCCACCCGTGACATGAACAATTGACTCCGGCGGGCTCAACCCAGAGGCAGCTCGTCCAGCCGGTCGATCACGGCGTCTGCACCGGCGGACGCGATCGGCTCGCCGTGGTTGTAGCCGTAGCTCACCAGCACCACGGGGCAGCCGGCCGCTCGCGCCGCACGCGCGTCGTTGCTCGAATCGCCGAGCATCAGCGTGTGCGCCGGCAGGCTGCCGAGCGCTGCGCAGGTTTTCAGCAGCGGCAGCGGGTCGGGCTTCTTGCGCTCGAACGCGTCGCCGCCGAACACGGCGTTGAAGTACCGGTGCAAGCCCTTCATGCGCAGCAGCGGCACGGCGAACGCGGTCGGCTTGTTGGTCAGGCAGGCGAGCTTCAGGCCGCGTGAGGCGATCCGCTCCAGCCCTTCGACCACACCCGGGTAGACCGTGGCGTGCTCGCCGTTGATGTCGAGGTAGTGGCGCTGGTAGAGCGCCCAGGTTTCGTCGAAGAGCGCGGCATCGGCACCCACCTGCTGCAGGGTGCTGCGGATCAGGTGCTCCGAACCCTTGCCGACCGTGCGCTCGACGAAAGCGCGGCCCACGGGCGGCAGCGCGAGCGCGCCCAGGCTCAGGTTCAGCGCCTCGACGAAGTCGCCCACGGTGTCGATCATCGTGCCGTCGAGGTCGACGATCACGGCGTGGAACGCGTGAGGTGTCATGCCGCCCTGCCTGCATTGTTCTGCGACGCCGGCAACCGCGCGGTTCGCGTGGCGAGCAGGCA
>JAYVTD010000633.1:0-2471 GCA_043774765.1 Rhizobacter sp.
CGATGGGCGTGGCCACCGGCGTCAACATCGAATTGCTGCTGGCCGCGCGCGTACCGCTCAAGGCCGGGTTGCCGGGCGAGCCGCTCTACGGCATGACAGCGGAGGCCGGTGTGCCCAAGGGATTCGTGCAAGGGGCGGCGCATGCCTGAGCAAGCGCTGCCACTTTCCGGGGTGCGCGTGGTCGAGTTCACCCACATGGTGATGGGCCCGACCTGCGGAATGATCCTGGGAGACTTGGGCGCCGAAGTGATCAAGGTCGAGCCGATCGCCGGCGACAACACACGCAAGCTGCTCGGTTCGGGCGCTGGCTTCTTCCCGATGTTCAACCGCAACAAGAAGGGCATCACGGTCGACGTGAAAGACCCACGCGGCCGCGAGATCGTGTTGAAGCTCGTCGCCGGTGCCGACGTGTTCAGCGAGAACTTCAAGGGCGGCACGATGGCCCAATTCGGCTTCGGCTACCCCGCCCTTTCGGCGCTGAACCCAAAGCTCGTCTACGTCTCGCACAAGGGTTTTCTGCCCGGCCCCTACGACCACCGCACTGCGCTCGACGAGGTGGTGCAGATGATGGGCGGCCTGGCTTACATGACCGGACCCGTTGGCCGGCCGCTGCGCGCCGGCTCGAGCGTGAACGACATCATGGGCGGCATGTTCGGCGCCATCGCGGTACTGGCTGCGCTGGCGCAGCGCAACACCACCGGGCGCGGGCAAGAGGTGCAGTCGGCGCTGTTCGAGAACAACGTGTTCCTCGTCGCCCAGCACATGATGCAGTTCGCCGTGACCGGCCAGCCGGCCGCGCCGATGCCGACCCGCATTTCGGCCTGGGGTATCTATGACGTGTTCACGGTCGCCGGTGGCGAGCAGGTCTTTCTCGCGGTCGTCTCAGACACGCAATGGGCGGTGTTCTGCGAGGCCTTCGGTTTTGCCGACCTGAAAGCCGACGAACGCTTGCGCTCCAACAACCAGCGGGTGCTGTCGCGCGACCGGCTGATCCCGCTGTTGCGCGAACGGCTGGCCACGCGGTCGGCAGCCGAGTTGAGCGATGTCTTCGAAGCGAACGGGCTGCCCTTCGCACCGATCACACGGCCCGAAGAGCTGGTCGACGACCCCCACTTGCTCGCCACCGGGGGCCTGGCGCCGCTGACCCTGCCCGACGGCCGCGCAACGACCGTGCCGCTGCTGCCGATCACGCTGGCCGGGCAGCGGCTCGGGCTTCGCAACAACCCGCCGCAGCTCGGTGAACACAACGACGACGTGCTGACGAGTCTTGGCTACTCGGCGGGTGACATCGCCGCATTGCGCGAGGCCGGCGTGGTCGGCGCGGCGCCGGCCGGCGCATGATCCAACGATTGCAGCGCTCGGAACACACCACATGGACACTTCCTTCGACGCCATCGTCATCGGCGCCGGCCAGGCCGGCCCGTCGCTCGCGGTGCGGCTCGCATCGTCCGGGCTGAAAACCGCGCTGGTCGAACGCGAACATCTGGGCGGCACCTGCGTCAACGACGGCTGCATCCCCACCAAGACCCTGGTCGCGAGCGCTCGCGCCGCGCACGTGGCGCGGCATGCGGCCGAGTTCGGCGTGAACATTGGCGGCCCCGTCAGCGTCGACATGAAGGCGGTCAAGGCGCGCAAGGACAAGGTGGTGGCCCAATCGGTCGATGGACTGACGAGCTGGCTGGGCGGCACACCGAACCTGAGCGTTGTGTGGGGCGCGGCACGCTTCACCGGGCCGCACACCCTCGACGTGGCGGGCCAGGTGCTCGACGCGCCGAAGATTTTCATCAACGTCGGTGGCCGCGCGACGTTGCCCGACTGGCCCGGCATTGCCGACGTTCCGGTACTGACCAACACCTCGATGATGCAGCTCGACACGCTGCCCGAGCACTTGCTGCTCGTCGGCGGGAGCTACATCGGCCTCGAGTTCGCGCAGATGTACCGGCGCTTCGGCTCGAAGGTCACGGTGATCGAATACGGCGACCGGCTGATCGCCCGCGAAGACCCGGACGTATCGAAAGAAGTGCAGGCGATTCTCGAGCGCGAAGGGGTCGAGTTCCTGCTCTCGGTGCGGGATGCGAAAGTGCACAAGACCGGCGACAGGCAGATCCACCTCACGCTGAGTTCAGGCGGTGCCGCTCGCGATTTGCACGGCAGCCACCTGCTCGCCGCCGTCGGCCGCAAGCCCAACACCGAAGACCTGGGCCTGCAGAGCGCCGGCATCAAAACCGACCCGCGCGGGTTCATCACGACCGACGACCAGTTGCGCACGAATGTCGAAGGCGTGTGGGCACTCGGCGACGTGAACGGCCGCGGCGCGTTCACGCACACCTCGTACAACGACTTCGAGATCGTGGCCGCCAACCTGTTCGACAACGATCCGCGCCGCACCAGCGACCGAATTTCCGCCTACGCCTTGTTCATCGACCCGCCGCTCGGCCGGGTCGGCCTGACCGAGACCGAAGTGCGCGCCA
>JAYVTD010000634.1:0-4439 GCA_043774765.1 Rhizobacter sp.
TTTCGGCCTGAGCCTGAACCAGGCGCAAACCTTGTTGTGCGTGGCCGGCGTGGCCTGCTGCGTGGCGATGGCGATGCCGCAGGTGCACATCGTGGCTTATTGCAGCGACCTGGGCTTCGGTGCGGCGCGCGGTGCCGAGATGCTCTCGCTGATGCTGGCCTGCGGCATCGTCAGCCGGCTCGTCTCGGGCCTGATCTGCGACCGCATCGGCGGGCTGCGCACACTCTTGCTCGGCTCGGTGCTGCAGGGCCTGGCGCTGCTGCTGTTCCTGCCCTTCGACGGCCTCGTGTCGCTCTACATGATCTCGGCGCTGTTCGGGCTGTTCCAGGGTGGCATCGTGCCGAGCTACGCGATCATCGTGCGCGAGCACTTTCCGGCGAAAGAGGCCGGCGCGCGGGTCGGCACGGTGATCATGGCCACGCTGTTCGGCATGGCACTCGGCGGCTGGATGTCGGGCAAGGTGTTCGACCTGACCGGCTCGTACCACGCCGCCTTCATCAACGGCATCGGCTGGAATTTGCTGAACTTGTCGATCGCGCTGTTTCTGTTCTCACGCACACGCAAACGCGGGCAGGAACGCGGCGCCAGCCCGTCTCGAAGCTCGGCCTGAAGGGCCTCGGGTGCGTCGGCGACAATCGGATCACCGGGTTGTTTCGCCCAGATGCCGGCTCGTGCCTTCGCCCGAGCCAGCCGCCTCGGAGCCTTCGATGCCACGCCGTTCCCTGTTTGCCTGCCTGCTGCTTGCTGCCTTGTGCGCCCCCCTTGCCGGGCGCGCCGCCGAGGCTTATCCCACACCCGGCAAGCCCATCAAGTTCGTCGTTCCCTACCCGCCGGGTGGCCCGACTGACCTGATGGCGCGCATCCTCGCCCCGAGCCTGCAGCAGCGTCTGGGCGTGCCGGTGGTGATCGAGAACCGCGCCGGCGCGGGCGGCAACGTCGGCACCGACGGCGTGGCCAAATCGGCGCCTGACGGCCACACGCTGCTGCTCGCCGCGAGCGGCCCGATGGCCGTGAACCCGTCGCTCTACGCGGCCCTTGCGTACAACCCGATCCGCGACCTGGCGCCGGTGATCCAGATCTCGGCCTTTCCGCTGGTATTGGAAGTGCACCCCGGCTTCCCGAGCCGGACGCTGAAGGAGTTCATGGCCGCGCTGAAGGCCAGGCCAACCGCGTACAACTTCGCCTCGGCTGGCAACGGCACGCCGCAACATCTGGCCGGCGAGATCTTCAACAAGCAGGTTGGCGTGAAGATGCAGCACGTGCCCTACAAGGGCGCAGGCCCGGCGCTGAACGACGTGCTCGGCGGCCAGGTGCCGGTGATGTTCGACATCGTCGCCAGCTCGATCGAGCACATCAAGGCCGGCAAGCTGGTGCCACTCGCCGTGACCAGCGCCAAGCGCAGCCCGGTGCTGCCGCAGGTGCCGACGATGGCGGAGCTGGGCCTGCCGATCGACTTCAGCGCGTGGCACGGCATCGCGGTCGCTGCCGGCACGCCGGCCCCGATCATCAAGAAGCTCAACGAGACGCTGAACGCCATCTTCGCCGAAGCGGCGGTGAAAAAGCGCTGGGAAGAAATCGGCTCACCCGTCATCGGCGGCACACCCGAACACTTCGGCAGCCTGATCCTGACCGAGTCGGTTCGGCTCGGGCGGGTGGTCAAGGAATCGGGCACGGTCGTGGACTGACCCGATGGTGAAGTTCCCGCCGCCCTCAGCGCGCCACGCCAGCCCACTTTCGAATCAGGAGCCCCGATGGCCCGCTTGCCTTTTGTCGACGCCCACACGCCGGGCGCGGACGCCGATCTCGTCAGCGCCGTTCAGGCGCGCCGCGGCGGCACGCTGCTGAACCTCGACCGGCAGTTGCTGCACAGCGCGCCGCTGGCCCGTGGCTGGAACACCTACCTGGGCGCGATCCGCAGCGGTGGCATTCTCGACGGCGGCCTGCGCGAGCTCGTGATCCTGCTGGTGGCCGTGCTGAACCGCGCGCCCTACGAGTTCATGCAGCATGCACCCGTTGCACTGGCCGAGGGGGTGTCGCAACAGCAACTCGACGCGCTGGCCGACTGGCAGGGCTCGCAGCACTTCACACCGCGCGAGCACGACGTGCTGGCGTACGCCCAGGCGATGACGCTGCAGGTGCAGGTGCCACAGGCCGTGTTCGACGCCATGCGCAGCCATTTCAGCGATCGCGAAGTGGTCGAGCTGACCGCCACGGTGGCGGCCTACAACATGGTTTCGCGCTTTCTCGAAGCGCTGCAGATCGAACCCGAAGCAGGCTGAACGGCGGCCGTCGCCGACCTGCCGTCGCAGCGGGAGCCCGTGCCTGCGGACCCGCGCAAACCGCCATTGACGACAGCGCGCTGTGGCGGGACAGTCGTCGCCTTGGCTGCTCACCCCCCCGGAAGGAACCCGACATGACCGCTCGCAGAACCCTTCTCGCCAGCGCGGCCGCCGCCATCGCTTCGGGACTGGCCGGCTGTGCCGGCGCCATGCAGGGCAGCGGCTGGGTCACGCTGCTCGACGCGTCGCGCAACCCCAGCTTCGACGGCTGGTCGCCGCTCGGCGCCGGCGAGTGGAGCTTCGTCGACGGCACGCTGCAGGGCAAAAACGGCAAGTTGGGTTACCTGGTGTCGAAGGACTCGTACACCGACTTCGAGATCCGCGCCGAATTCTGGGCCGACGAAACCGCCAACAGTGGCATCTTCATCCGCTGCCAGGACCGCAACAAGGTCGGCTCCGACAATTCCTACGAAGTGAACATCTTCGACAAGCGCCCCGACCCGAACTACGGCACCGCGGCGATCGTCGACACCGCCAAGGTAGCCCAGCCCGGGCCGAAGGCGGCCGACCGCTGGAACACTTTCGAGATCAGCGCGCGCGGCGACCGTCTCGTGGTGGTGTTCAACGGCCAGCAGACAGTGGACGTGCGCGACACAAAGTACGGCAGCGGCCCGATCGCGCTGCAGTCGGCCGGCGGCACGATCCGCTTTCGCAAGGTGCTGATCCGCACGCTGTAGCAGCGCCGCGCTATCGGCACGCGCCGATGCGCCGAAGGCGAATCGTCCTACACCGCGCGGCGGCGCACGGGCCCAAGCTCAAGGGCACTCGCAGCATCCCGCTGTGCGCCCCCAGGGGACCCACCATGAAGACCTTGCCGCTCGCAGCCGCGCTGACGCTCGCCGCCTGGCTGAATTCTTCGATCGCGCAAACTGCGACCGTGCCGCCGCCGCTGCTGGCGGCTTCCGCGCCCACACCGGTCAAGCCCGTGCCGCGGCCGCTCAGCCCGACCGCGCTCCGCGAAAGCGCCTCGCCACCGGGCGATCTGCGCCCCGAAGATCCGGTCAAACCGCAGATCAGCATCCCGTTCGGCAAGAAGCCGGCCACTCCGCTGGCGCCGGAGCCACGCGCCCAGCGCCGCATCGGTTCAGCGTCGACCGCCGCGGGTGGAATCAACGACGCTTCGGCGCGCTGCGAAGCCGAAGTCGGCGATGCCGCTCGCGCCGCATGCCGCAACAAGCTTGCGCAAATCAACCCGCGCCGATGACTGTGATGCTGTACCGCGGACGGGGCTTGGCGGCCCTGTCGATCGTGACGCTGCTGCTGAGCGCCTGCGGCTCGCTGCCTCGCATCGTGCCCGACATGGCGCGCGCGGCGCCGGCCGCGCGCATCGAAAATGCCCGCGGGCCGCTTTCGGCGGCGCGCAGCAAGCAGGTGATCGAAGGTCTGCGCAGCGCCGGCAAGGACACCGAGGTGCTCGACCGCCACCTGGCGCTTGAGCAGGCGATCTCTGACAGCCCGCTGCTCACCGGCAACAAGGTCACGCTGCTGCAGGACGGGCCGGCCACGTACGCCGCCATGTTCGCGGCCATCGGCGCGGCGCGTGACCACATCAACATGGAAACCTACATCCTCGAAGACGACGAAGTAGGCCGGCAGTTCGCCGATGCGCTGATCGCCAAGCAGCGCGAGGGTGTGCAGGTGAACCTGATCCACGACAGCGTGGGCACACTCGGCACGCCGAAAGAATTCTTCCAGCGGCTGGTCGACGCCGGTGTCAAAGTGCTCGAGTTCAACCCCGTCAACCCGCTGACCGCCAAGGCTGGCTGGGACGTGAACCAGCGCGACCACCGCAAGCTGCTGATCGTCGACGGCCGCACCGCGTTCCTGGGCGGCATCAACATCAGCAGCGTCTATTCCGGCGGCTCGTTCAAGAGCGGCTCGAAGGGCCAGCCGAAGAACCCCGGTGCCGATGACCCGGCCTGGCGCGACACCGACCTGCAGTTGCAGGGCCCGGTGGTGGCCGAGCTGCAGAAACTCTTCATCGAGGCCTGGGAAAAGCAGAAGGGTCCGCCGCTGGCTGCGAAGAACTACTTCCCGCCGCCGCAGAACGCCGGCCGCCAAGTGGTGCGGGCCATCGGCAGCTCGCCCGACGAGCCGTTC
>JAYVTD010000635.1:0-4305 GCA_043774765.1 Rhizobacter sp.
TGCTTCTTCAACTGCGGCACGACCGCGTTGATGCGCACGTACATCTCGGTGTGGTCTTCGGCCTGGCCGCTGATGATCAGCGGCGTGCGTGCTTCGTCGATCAGGATCGAATCGACCTCGTCGACGATGGCGTACGACAGGCCGCGCGCGACGCGGTCGGCCACGTCTTGCACCATGTTGTCGCGCAGGTAATCGAAGCCGAATTCGTTGTTGGTGCCGTAGGTCACGTCGGCGGCGTAGGCGGCCTGCTTTTCCTCGCGCGGCATCTGCGGCAGGTTCACGCCGACCGTCAGGCCGAGGAAGGTGTACAGGCGCCCCATCCATTCGGCATCGCGGCGCGCCAGGTAGTCGTTGACCGTGACGACGTGAACGCCCTTGCCGGTGATCGCGTTCAGGTAGACCGGCAGCGTCGCCATCAGCGTCTTGCCTTCGCCGGTGCGCATCTCGGCGATCTTGCCGTCATTGAGCACCATGCCGCCGATCAGCTGCACGTCGAAGTGGCGCATCTTCAGCGCACGCTTGCTTCCTTCACGCACCGTGGCGAAGGCTTCGGGCAACAACTTTTCGATGGTTTCGCCGGCTGCGAAGCGGGCGCGGAACTGGGCGGTCTTGGCCACCAGCGCGGCGTCGTCGAGGGCCTCGAACTGCGATTCCAGTGCGTTGACCTGGCTGACGACCTGTCGGTACTGCTTCAGCAGGCGGTCGTTCCGGCTACCGAAAATCGAAGTGAGAATCTTGGGCAACATGCGGCGTACGGGGTTGAATCGCGGGGCGAAAACCGCTGCTCAACCGGCCTGAGCCTGGGCTGAAAGTCGAAGCGGCGAAACATGAAAGCTGCGGGCGGCCCCCGCAAATTCAAGGTGATTGCAAGGCGGCTACCGGGTGAAGAAAGCTCGCCAAAGCCCCAAATTTTAGCATTCGGGCACTGCCGGAGCGGCTGGCGTCGATCCCGCAGCGCCCCAAGCGCTCAGCGGCGCGCCCGCGCCGGTTTGAACGCCAGCAGCGAAGCCGCTTCGCCACCGGCGAGAAACTTCAAAGGGTCTTGCGGCACACCGTCGAGCCGCACCTCGAAGTGCAGGTGGGCGCCGGTCGAGCGGCCCGAGGTGCCGACCTCGGCAATCGCCTGGCCGCGCCTGACCAGGTCGCCCGCTTTCACCAGCACTCGCGAACTGTGCGCGTAGCGCGTGACGAGGCCGTTGCCATGGTCGAGCGTGACCATGTTGCCGTAGTCCGGGTGGAACTCGCTCAGCACCACCATGCCCCCGGCGGAAGCGAAGATCCGGGTGCCGGATTCGGCCGGGAAGTCGAGGCCGGTGTGCAGCGCGGCGCGCCCGGAAAACGGGTCGGAACGAAACCCGAAGCCCGAGCCGATCGGCCCTTCGACCGGGCGGCTGTTGGGGATCATCAGCTCGATGAGGCGTTTTTCGAGCAGCTGCGACTCGACCAGCGTGAACAGGTCGGTGCGCTGATCGGCCTCGACGTCGAGCGAGCCGAGCGCACCGGTCAACTGGTCCATCGACAGGCTCGAGCCCGTCGCGAAAGGCACGAACGGCCCGCCGGCGGCGGCTTTCGGAGCGAGTTGTTTCAGCTCGTCGGGCTTGATGCCGACGATGCCCGAGACCCGCTCGCCCATCGCTTCGAGCTTGATCATCTTGGCCTGCACCTCGCCGACTTTCTGCGCCATGGCGTCGAGGTTCTCGCGCAGGAAACGGTCGCGCTGCGCGAACTCGTCGCGCACCACCAGGCGCATCAGCGGGCTGACCACCGGCCAGCCCTCGCGCGCGGCTTTCAGGAACACGAAGTGGTACACGGTGCCCGACAGCAGTGTCAGCACCAGCACGAGCAACGCGAGCGCCGCGCCGAGCTGCCAGCGGTTGAACTGCAGCACACGCGTGCGGGCCAGCGTGCCGTGGGTGATCAAGATCTGCATCGCTACACTCCTTCGGGTGAACCCAAAGCCAACTCCGGTCACGCCCAACGCACTGCGCATCGAAGAGGCGCTGCAACGCAGTGCGCCTCTGGCGCGCCTGGCGCAGCTGATGCAGGACTCGAATGCCCGCTTCTCCGCGATCAAGCCATGCCTGCCAGCCGCTTTGGCCCCGCACGTGAAGCCGGGGCCTGTGGACGATGCGGGCTGGTCCTTGTTGGCGGCCAATGCCTCTGTGGCTGCCAAGCTGCGGCAACTTCAGCCGCGCCTGGAAGAAGTTCTTCGAGAGCGAGGCTGGCAGGTTAACGCAGTCAGGGTCAAGGTTCAATCGGGCTGATGGCCCGCAGCCGGTGACTGTGAAACCAACTGTGCTGATCGAGAAATGGTGCCGGCTGTCGGAATCGAACTGACGACCTTCCGCTTACAAGGCGGGTGCTCTACCAACTGAGCTAAGCCGGCGCTGCCGAATCGGCGCCTTTGACGGACCGAAGCTTCAGGAGAGGAAAGTATAAATCTCGCTGCTGTGGCGACTACTTGACGCGCTTCAGCGACGGCCGACCCCCGGTTGGAGGTTCGGGCGGAGCGGGATCGTCGTCTCCTGCGCCCGTGTTTTCGGCCTTCGCATTCGGCGACCCGGTCAGCGTGAGGCGCGGGCCGCGCATGCCGCTGGCAGGTGCCGCTGTGCCGGCAACGTCGCCCGCGGCCGGCTTCTGGCCATCGCTGGGCATCGGGAACGCCATGCCCTGGCCGTTTTCACGCGCGTAGATCGCGATCACGTGGTCGATGGGCACGACGATCTCGCGCGAGCTGCCACCAAAACGCGCCTTGAACTCGATGGTCTCGTTGCCTAGCTTGAGGGCACTGGTCGCTTCGAAACCGACGTTGAGCACGATCTCGTTGTTCTTCACGTACTCGTTCGGCACCTGCACGCTGGCGTCGACGAACACCGCGACATACGGCGTGAAGCCGTTGTCGGTGCACCAGTCGTGCAGCGCCCGGATCAGGTACGGGCGCGTCGACGTGCCGGCCGTCGCTGGGGCAATCGGAGGCGAGCTCATCGTGACCTTTGTGCTGGGCAGCGATGCGCTTACTTGCGCATCACCTTTTCCGAAGGCGTGAGCGCCTCGATGTAGGCCGGACGCGAGAAGATGCGCTCGGCGTACTTCAGCAGCGGCACGGCGTTCTTCGACATGTCGATGCCGTAGTAGTCGAGGCGCCACAGCAGCGGAGCGATCGCCACGTCGAGCATGGAGAAATCGTCGCCCAGCATGTACTTGTTCTTCAGGAAGATCGGCGCGAGCTGGGTGAGCCGGTCGCGGATCTGGGCGCGGGCTTTCTCGAGCTGCTTGTCGGTGCCCTTCATTCCGCGCGATTCGAGCATGTTCACGTGGGCGAACAGCTCTTTCTCGAAGTTGAAGAGGAACAGGCGCACGCGGGCACGTGCCACCGGGTCACCCGGCATCAGCTGCGGGTGCGGGAAACGCTCGTCGATGTACTCGTTGATGATGTGCGACTCGTACAGGATCAGGTCGCGTTCAACCAGGATCGGCACTTCGTTGTACGGGTTCATCAGCGCGATGTCTTCGGGCTTGGCGAACAGGTCGACGTCGCGGATCTCGAAGTCCATGCCTTTTTCGAACAGGACGAAGCGGCAACGGTGCGAGTAAGGGCAGGTCGTTCCGGAGTAAAGCACCATCATGGTGGCGGCTCCTTTCGGGGGCAGATCGTGGCGGGTGAGCGCCACAGGTCACAAAAAACAAAACGCAGTGGGCAGCCGGCGAGGCCCTCCACTGCGCGCGGTGCCCGTTACCTGATCGATCAGGCAGCGGGCCGTGACGAGTTCACTTCACGTCTTTCCAGTACGCGGCGTTCAGGCGCCAGGTGAAGATGACGAGCACGCCCAGGAAGAGCAGCACCCACACACCGATCTGCACGCGTTTGCCCTGCGAGGGCTCACCCATCCACTGCAGGTAGGCCACCAGGTCGCCGACAGTTTCCTTGTACTGCTGCTCGTTGAGCTTGCCCGGTGTGAGCTGCTCGAAGCGGTCGAAACGGTGGATCGTCTTGGCCGGGTTGTGGGCGTCTTTTTCTTCGACGAACACGGCCGCGCGCTGGCCCTGCAGTTCCCACAGCGCATGCGGCATGGCCACGTCGGGGAAGGCCAAGTTGTTCCAGCCGGTGGCCTTGGTCTCGTCGCGGTAGTAGGTGCGCAGGTAGGTGTAGAGGTAGTCGGCGCCGCTGCCCATGCCGGGGACGGCGCGCGAGCGTGCAATCACCGACAGGTCGGGCGGCTGGGCGCCGAAATAGTCTTTGGCCTGTTTCGCGTCGAGCGAGACTTTCATCGTGTCGCCGACCTTGTCGGTCGCGAACAGCAGGTT
>JAYVTD010000636.1:0-2467 GCA_043774765.1 Rhizobacter sp.
TCATCAGTTCTTTTCACCGAGCAAGGCGGCGGCCTCGCGTTGTTCTTCGGACGACAGCGGCGCGCTCGTGTTGCGGCGCCGGCGCACGAACAGCACCAGGCCGGCCAGCCCGGCGGCGAGCAGCAGGAACGGCCCGCCCCAGAGCAGCCAGGTGCTCGGTTTCACCGGAGGGCGGTAACGCACGTAGTCGCCATAGCGGCTGACGAGGAAGTCCATCACTTCCGTGTCGGTCTTGCCCTGCTTGATCAGGCTGCGGATCTCGCGGCGCAGGTCTTGCGCCAGGTCGGCGCGCGAGCCGGCGAGCGACTCGTTCTGGCACACGAGGCAGCGCACTTCTTCGGCGATGACGAGCAGGCGTTGTTCGACCACCGGGTCGTCGGCCAGCGGCGCGGCCTCGTTCGCGAAGGCCGGCAATGGGGCCAGCTGCAGCGCGAGCGCGAGCAACACGCCGGCGCGGATCATCGCTGCAGTTCCTTGATCAGCGGCAGGATTTTCTGCTGCAGCACCTCGGGCGTGACCGGCCCGATCTGCTTGAAGCGGATCGTGCCGGCCTTGTCGATCACGTAGGTTTCGGGCACGCCGTAAACACCGTAGTCGATGCCGACGCGGCCGTCGGCGTCGACCACCGAGAGTGTGTACGGGTCGCCGAACTTCGCGAGCCAGCCTTTGGCGTCGGCGCGCTGGTCTTTGTAGTCGAGCCCGATCAGCGGCGCGATGTTCGCCTTGGCAAAGTCGACGAGCACCGGGTGCTCTTGCCTGCACGACACGCACCACGAGGCCCACACGTTGAGCAGCCAGACCTTGCCGGCCATGTCTTTCGGGCTGAAGCTCGCGTTCGGCGTGCCGGCCGGGGCTTGCGGGTCGGCGTCGAGGCGTGGCAGCGAGAACATCGGCGCCGGCTTGCCGACCAGCGGTGAGGGCACTTCGCTCGGGTTGCGGTTCAGGCCGAGGGCCAGGAACACCGCCAGCACCAGGAACAGCGCCAGCGGGATCAGGAAACGTTTCACGCAGCGGCCCCCTGCAATGCGGGCTGATTCACCTTCAGGCGGTAACGCCGGTCGCTGGCCGCGAGCGCGCCGCCGAGCGCCATGAACAGGCAGCCACCCCAGATCCAGACGATGAAGGGCTTGTAGTAGACCCGCACGCTCCAGACCGGCGCCGTGCCCGGGGCGTTGAGCGGCTCGCCGAGCGAAACGTAGAGGTCACGCGTGAAGCCGGAATCGATCGCCGTTTCGGTCATCGGCATCTGCGACGAGAAGTAGTTGCGCTTCTCGGGGTGCAGGCGTGCTCTCACCTCGCCGCCTTTGGAGAGCTCCACGTCACCGCGCTGGGCCACGTAGTTCGGCCCCTGCACCTGGTTCACGCCAAGAAGCTTGACCGTGTAGCCGCCGATCTCGACCGTTTCGCCGACCGCCATGCGCACGTCTTTCTCGACCTCGTATCCCTTCACCAGCGTCACGCCGACCACGAACACCGCGATGCCGAAGTGCGCCGCGTGCATGCCCCAGAACGAGCGTGGTGGCCAGCCCGACTTCAGGCGCTCGCGGATCTGGAACGCGGTGCTGGCGAAGATCCACACTGCGAGCAGCAGGCCGAGCGCGACCAGCGGCGTCCATGCGCCGATCAGGAAGGGCAGGCCGATACCGGCGATGAGTGCCAGCACGGCGGCCAGGCGCAGGCGCTGCGCCATGTCGCGCGCGTCGGCCTGTTTCCAGCGCGCCAGCGGGCCGACCGCCATCAGGAACAGCAGCGGCAGCATCAGCGGCATGAACACGGCGTTGAAGTAGGGTGGCCCGACGGAGAGCTTGCCCAGGCCGAGCGCGTCGATCAGCAGCGGGTAGAGCGTGCCCAGCAGCACCGAGGCGGCGGCCACCATCAGCAGCACGTTGTTGATCAACAGCAGCGTCTCGCGCGAGACCACCGCGAATGCGCCGCCCATGCTGACCTTGGGCGCGCGCCACGCGAAGAGCGCGAGCGAGCCGCCGATCACGACGGTGAGGAACAGCAGGATGAAGACGCCGCGTTTCGGGTCGGCAGCGAAGGCGTGCACCGACGTCAGCACCCCCGAGCGGACCAGGAAAGTGCCGAGCAGCGAGAGCGAAAAAGCGCAGATCGCAAGCAGCACGGTCCAGTTCTTGAAGCTGCCGCGTTTTTCGGTGACGGCCAGCGAGTGGATCAGGGCGGTGCCGACGAGCCAGGGTGTGAACGAGGCGTTTTCGACCGGGTCCCAGAACCACCAGCCGCCCCAGCCGAGCTCGTAGTAGGCCCAGTAGGAACCGAGCGCTATGCCGAGCGTGAGGAAGACCCACGCGACCGTCGTCCACGGGCGCGACCAGCGCGCCCAGGCGGCGTCGAGCCTGCCGGCGAGCAGGGCGGCGATGGCGAAGGCGAACGCCACCGAGAAGCCGACGTAGCCCATGTACAACATCGGCGGGTGAAACACGAGGCCGGGGTCCTGCAGCAGCGG
>JAYVTD010000637.1:0-2572 GCA_043774765.1 Rhizobacter sp.
TTTCAGCAGCTCGAAGCGGCCAGCGCCGCCCTCGGCGCCTTGCGAAGCCCGTTCGCGCACCCGCGCGTAGTGGCCGGTCGCGATCTTCTCCGCGCCCAGTCGCAGCGCGTGGTCGAGGAAGGCCTTGAACTTGATCTCGGCGTTGCACAGCACATCGGGGTTGGGCGTGCGGCCGGCCTGGTATTCGCGCAGGAACTCGGCGAAGACGCGGTCTTTGTAGTCGGCCGCGAAGTTCACGTGTTCGATCTCGATGCCGATCACGTCGGCCACTGCGGCGGCGTCGACGAAGTCGACGTTCGACGAGCAGTATTCGCTGTCGTCGTCATCTTCCCAGTTCTTCATGAAGATGCCAACGACCTCGTGCCCCTGCTGCTTGAGCAGGTAGGCGGTGACGGCCGAATCGACGCCGCCCGACAGGCCGACGACGACACGCTGGGGTTTCATGAGGAGTGATTTTAGGTGTCGCGCCTGCGACGCGTGCGGCCAAGGGCTCGGTCATAAGATGGCGATGCCGGTTGAAAAGCCGGCACACGTCTTCAGGGCGGGGTGGAATTCCCCACCGGCGGTATGTGGCGCAAGCCACGAGCCCGCGAGCGCTCTTCACCTCCCCGTGAAGAGGTCAGCAGATTCGGTGAGATGCCGAGGCCGACGGTCCGCGTTGCGATGGGTTTGCCCAGCGCAGCGTCACAGTCCGGATGAAAGAAGATGTGCCGATGCAGTTCGCCCGCGCTGGTCCCCCGGCGTGGCTGAACCGCGTTTGCGCGCCCTGGAACGTTTTTCGCCAACCCGCTCTTCACGGAGCATCTTGCGAGGACGTTTCAACCATGTCTCAACTCTCTCTGCCCCAAGGCGGCATGCCGCCGCGTCTCAGGATCGCGCTGGACGCCATCCGCCACGGCCGCGCCGTGGTCTTGCTCGACGACGACGACCGCGAGAACGAGGGCGACCTCATCGTCGCTGCCGACCGCATCACCGTGCCGATGATGGCCACGTTGATCCGCGAGTGCTCGGGCATCGTCTGCCTGTGTTTGACCGACGAGCACCTGCAGCGCCTGGCCCTGCCGCCGATGGTCACGAACAACGGGAGCCGCTACGGCACGGCCTTCACCGTGTCGATCGAAGCGCGCGAAGGGGTCAGCACCGGCGTCAGCGCCGCCGACCGCGTGACGACGATCCGCACAGCCATCGCGGCCGGCGCCACGGCCGCCGACCTCGTCAGCCCCGGCCACGTGTTTCCGCTGCGGGCGGCGCCCGGCGGCGTGCTGGAGCGGCGCGGCCACACCGAAGGCGCGGTCGAGCTCGCGCGGCTGGCCGGCTTGCAGCCGGCGGCGGTGCTGTGCGAGCTGATGAACGAAGACGGCAGCATGATGAAAGGCGACGAGCTCGTGGCGTTCTCGCGCCGCCACGGGTACCCGATGCTGACGATCGAGGAACTGGTGAGCTTTCGGCGCGACAGCGAAGCGCTGACCGCTTGAACAGGCGCCGGGCTCAGCGCTTGATTTCCGGCACGTAGACCGAGGCGTCGGTCGTGATCGTCTCGAGCGGGTAGCGCCGCCCTGCCACGTAGTCTTCGATGCAGCCCAGCACATGCGGGCTGCGGTGGCGGGCGCGGCTTTCGCGCAATTCGGGCAGCGTCATCCACAGCGTGCGCACGATGCCGTCGTCGAGCGTGCGGGCCGGGTCGGGTTCGCCGACGCTGCCGCCGAAAGCGAAGCGCAGGAAGGTCACGTCGTCGCCTGTGGCCGGGCGCTGGAAGCGCGACATGTAAACGCCGACCATGCGGTCGGGCGTGAACACGCAAGTCGTCTCCTCGAGCACTTCGCGCACCACACCCTCTTGGGGCGACTCTTCGGGGTCGAGGTGGCCGGCCGGGTTGTTGAGCTTCAGGCCTTCGGGCGTGTGCTCTTCGACCAGCAGGAAGCGGCTCGTGTCGCCTTCGCGACGCTCGATGATCGCGGCGACGGTCACGCTTGGTTTCCAGCGGTCGGCCATGCGGGCAATGGTAGCGCGCGGTCACCGGTTTCAGCCCAGTTACGGCGCGCTTGACCGCGGTCATTGGTGAGGGAGGGTCAAGGTACGGCAAAATCGCCCTGTTCTGCAGTTCCAACATAAAAGCGCCTGAGGAGGCATCCATGCTGATAGGGGTACCGCTCGAAACAGCGGCCGGTGAAACGCGCGTGTCCGTCACGCCCGAAACGGCCAAGAAGCTGAAGGCGCAGGGACACACGATCCGCGTGCAATCGGGGGCCGGTCTGGCCGCCAGCGTGACCGACGCGGCGTATGAAGCCGCCGGTGCCGAGATCACCGACGCGGCCGGCGCGCTGGGCTGCGAGCTGGTGCTCAAGGTGCGCGCGCCGCTGCACAGCGAACTCTCGCTGATGAAGACCGGCGCCAACCTGGTCGGCATGCTGAACCCGTTCGACACCGACGGCCTGCATCGGCTGGCCGGCGCCGGCGTCACCAGCTTCGCGCTCGAAGCCGCGCCGCGCACCACGCGTGCGCAGAGCATGGACGTGCTGTCGAGCCAGGCCAACATCGCCGGCTACAAGGCCGTGATGATTGCGGCCGACAA
>JAYVTD010000638.1:0-3626 GCA_043774765.1 Rhizobacter sp.
CGCGGTGGGCGGGCGTGGCACGCTGATCGGGCCGATCATCGGTGCGTTTTTTGTCAACGGCGCGAAGAGCTGGTTCACACAGGCCTTCCCGGAGTTCTGGTTGTACTTCCTGGGCGCGCTGTTCATCGCGGTGACGATCTTCCTGCCGCAAGGAATCATTGGCCTCGTACGCCGCAAGAAGGAAGGGATATGACCCCCGACCTGATGGCCGCCGGAGCGCGCATCAAGGCGATCCACGAAGGCCGGCCGGTGCCGACCACCATCGGGTCCGGCGGGCGCCAAGCGAGCTACGGCCGCATCGCCACCGGCGAGCTCGACGTGACGCACGGCGCGATCCTTTACCTCGACGACATCACCGTCAGCTTCGATGGCTTCAAGGCGCTGAACGCGCTCTCGCTCTCGATCAGCGCCGGCGAGCTGCGCTGCATCATCGGCCCGAACGGGGCCGGCAAGACGACGATGATGGACGTGATCACCGGCAAGACCCGGCCCGACCTCGGCAAGGCCTATTTCGGCTCCACCATCGACCTCTTGCGCCTGCGGGAAAACGAGATCGCCTCGATCGGTATCGGCCGCAAGTTCCAGAAGCCCACGGTGTTCGAACAGCTGAGCGTGTTCGAGAACCTGGAACTCGCGCTGAAGGCCGATCGCGGTGTGCGCTCGTCGATGTTCTTCCGCCTTCACTCCGAACAGCTCGACCGCATCGGCGCGATGCTGACGCTGATCCACCTGAAAGACAGCGCGCAGCGGGTGGCCGGCTTGTTGAGCCACGGCCAGAAGCAGTGGCTCGAGATCGGCATGCTGCTGATGCAGGACCCGAAGCTGCTGCTGCTCGACGAGCCGGTGGCCGGCATGACCGACGAAGAGACCGAGCGCACCGCCGAACTGTTCCTTTCGCTCGAAGGCAATCACTCGCTCGTGGTCGTGGAACACGACATGAAGTTCATCGGCGAGCTCACGCAGAACGGCAAGAACGGCAAGAAGGTGACGGTGCTGCACGAAGGCAGCGTGCTCGCCGAAGGGCTGCTCAGCGAAGTGCAGGCGAACGAAAAGGTTGTCGAGGTCTACCTTGGCCGCTGAGTCGTGTTGCTCCTTCCCCCTGTGGGGAAAGGTTGGGATGGGGGCTTGCCGGAGGGGGGTGCTTGCATGCGGCCCCCACCCCGGCCCTCCCCCAGAGGGGGAGGGGGTAGTCAGGTGAGTACACATGCTTAGAGTTGAAGGCGTCAACCAGTACTACGGCGGCTCGCACATCCTGCGCAACGTCGGTTTCGAAGCGAAGCTCGGCGAGGTGACCGTGATACTCGGCCGCAACGGCGTGGGCAAGACCACGCTCTTGAAAAGCCTGATGGGCGTGGTGCCGGTCAAGACCGGCAGCATCCTGCTCGACGGCTCGGTCATCACGAAAGACACACCCTACGAGCGCGCGCGCAAAGGCGTGGGTTACGTGCCGCAGGGCCGCGAGATCTTCGGCCGCCTGACGGTGCAGGACAACCTGCTGATGGGCCGGGCCCACAAGAGCGGCAGCACACCGATTCCGGTCGAGCTGTTCGAGTTGTTCCCGGTGTTGAAGCAGATGATCAACCGCCGCGGCGGCGACTTGTCGGGTGGCCAGCAGCAGCAGCTTGCGATCGCGCGGGCATTGGCCGCCGGCCCGAAACTGCTGATCCTGGACGAGCCGACCGAAGGCATCCAGCCGAGCATCATCAAGGACATCGGCCGTGTGATCCGCATGCTCGCCGACAAGGGAATGAACGGCGGTCAGAAGATGGCGATCGTGCTGGTCGAGCAGTATTACGACTTCGCCGCCGAACTCGCCGACCACTACCTGGTGATGGAGCGCGGCGAGATCATCCAGCGCGGCCGCGGCAAGGACATGGAAGCCGAGGGAGTGCGGCGCCTGATGTCGATCTGAGCCTTGCCCCGCGCCCCGCTCAGGGTGTGTCGGTGAGCTCGCTGATCTGCCGGTTGCTGGCGCCTTCGATCACCACCAGCATCTTGACTCGCGCCGGCGTGGTGTCGTTGACCACCGGGATCAGCAGCAGGTCCTGGTTGTTGCCGAAGCTGATCGTGCCGGCGAACAGCACGTCGGTCTTGCTGCCGGCGGTGGTCACGCGCAGTTGGTAGACGCCGCCTTCGATTCGCCGCGAGTCGTCGCCGGAAAGTGGCTTCGAGCTCATGAAGGCCGTGGCATCGATGAACGGCGCAACCGTGTTGATGTCGGTTCCGGCGGCGTTCAGGTACACGTCGACGCTGCTCTTCGTGAAAGCCCCGCCGACCACGCGCACGCGGGTGCGCTCGCTCGTCACGTCTTTGTTGTACGGGTCGTTGATGGCGTACACGCCGCTCGTGGTGGTCGAGGTCTGCAGCACTACGAAGCTGTACTTGTTGCCTTGCTGCGAATCGGTGGTGCCGGTGTAGATGAGACGGTTGGCGCCCACGTCGCGCACCACGTAGCGTGTGTCGCGCTGCTCGGGCACGTCGAAGTAGTTCGACTCGTACTTGTAGTTGACGTCGGTCGCGTCGTTCAGCGCGCGGTCGTTGCGCAGCAGCGTCACGGTCGGGCCGCCGTGCGAGGCGTGCACGATGCGCACGGCCGGGTCGGCCAGGTCGAGGCGGTCGAGCAGATCGCCGCCACCACCGCAGGCGACCACCACCAAAGCGGCGCACGCGAGCCCAAGTTTGAGGCTGGGTTTCATCGGTTCGACCTTTCACGTCGAGGTTCGAAACCCACACTGTACGGGAGCCGAGCGCCGGCGCGAGAAGCCGAGTGTTATCGGCGCTGAGGCGACCCCGGGGCGCGAACCCCGGGGCAATGGCTCAAAACGTCGGGATCGGCGCGGCCGGGCCCTCGCCTTCGACCTTGACAAGCGCGCTGATACCGCCGGGAGCGGTCGCGGCGGGCACGGTCACGATCAGGACATCCCTGCCTTTTTCGATCCGCAGTTGCCCCGAAAACAGCGGGTTGGTTCTCTGCCCCGTCGCGAAGACGCGTACCTGGTAGGTGGTGTCGCCCGGGATGTCAACCGATTTGGTGCCCGACGCCGGCCCTGCCGTGTTGATCGCGATCGCAGCGATCTTCGGGGCCGAGGTGCTGATGTCGGCATTGGTGCCGGTCGTCATGTAGACGTCGACGGTACCCGCAGTGACTGACGCGTTCACGACGCGCAGCTGTGCGCTGCTGCTGCCCAACGGCACGTTGTACGGGTCGTCGACTCTGTAAAGGTTCGTGACGCCGGGTGCGGAGTCCATCGCAACCAGGGTGTAGCGGGTGCCGCGCTGCGGATCGATGTTCACCTTGGTGCCAACGGGCACGTTGCCCGCGGTCCGCGTGATGGTCCAATCGGTGGCCGACGTGCTGATGCCGAAGACATAGTTCGACGCGAACGGGTAGGGGGTGTTGGTGGCGTCCGCTCGGGCAACGCCGGCGGCGTTGAGCGTGAGGTTTCCGGCTGTCTGCGAAGCATTCACGAAGCGCACGGCCGGGTCGGCCAGATCCAGTCGGTCCGCGATGTCGTTGCCGCCGCCGCAGGCAGCGACAAGGGCCAGCGGTACGCAGGCGAGAGCGATTTTGAGCTTGAAGTTCATGGTGGTTCCTTTGCCGGAAGATTTGGTGCAGGCAACTCTAG
>JAYVTD010000639.1:0-3082 GCA_043774765.1 Rhizobacter sp.
TGTGGGAAGAGTACACACGGCTGCAGGAAAGCCACCCGCACTTCGCGATGCGCAAGGTGACCGAGGCCTCGCAGATCTACCCGGTGTTCCGCGAGCTCTTCAAGAAAGAAGGGGCCACCTCTTGAATCAGGAGACAGCATGAGCGGCTTTCCGGGTGAACGCAGAGTCAACGTCGGCCCGCCGCCGCCCTTCATGGGCGACCGCCGCAAGTCGGAGCGCAAGCCGCTGCAGGCGCCCTTGCCCGCCGGTCCTCGGCCGGCGAGCAAGCTGCCCGACCCGAGCGACTGGAGCTTCGAGCTGATCGAGCAGTACCACGAAGTGATTCGTGGCACGGCACGGCGCTTCGGCCTCGACACCTACCCGAACCAGCTCGAGATCATCACCTCCGAGCAGATGATGGATGCCTACGCCTCGGTCGGCATGCCGGTGAACTACCGCCACTGGAGCTACGGCAAGGAGTTCATCGCCAACGAGAAGAACTACAAACGTGGCCAGATGGGGCTGGCCTACGAGATCGTCATCAACTCCGACCCGTGCATCAGCTACCTGATGGAAGAAAACACCACCGCGATGCAGGCGCTGGTGATCGCCCACGCGGCCTACGGCCACAACAGCTTCTTCAAGGGCAACTACCTCTTCAAGCTGTGGACCGATGCGTCGTCGATCATCGACTACCTCGTCTACTCGAAGAACTACATCGCCGAGTGCGAAGAGCAGTACGGGCTCGGCCCGGTCGAAGAATTGCTCGACAGTTGCCACGCGCTGCAGACTTACGGCGTCGACCGCTATCGGCGGCCGAGCAAACTCTCGTTCGCCGAAGAAACCGCGCGCCGCAAAGACCGGCTCGAACACGCGCAGTCGCAGGTCAACGACATCTGGCGCACGCTGCCGAAGAAAGCCGAGAAGGCCGAAGACGTGGCCAACGCCAAACGTTTCCCGGCCGAGCTGCAAGAGAACATCCTCTACTTCATCGAGAAGAACGCGCCGCTGCTCGAACCCTGGCAGCGCGAGATCGTGCGCATCGTGCGCAAGATCGCGCAGTACTTCTATCCGCAGCGCCAGACGCAGGTGATGAACGAAGGCTGGGCCACGTTCTGGCACCACCACTTGCTCAACACGATGTACGACGACGGCTTTCTTACCGACGGCGTGATGATCGAGTGGCTGAAGTCGCACACCAACGTCGTCTACCAGCCACCGGTGGGGCACCGGGCCTACAGCGGCATCAATCCCTATGCGCTCGGTTTTGCGATGTACACCGACATCAAGCGCATCTGCGAAAACCCGACCGCCGAAGACCGCGAGTGGTTCCCGAGTTTTGCCGGCGCGCCCTGGTTGCCGACGCTCGACCACGCGATGCGCAACTTCAAGGACGAGAGTTTCATCGGCCAGTACCTGTCACCGAAACTGATGCGCGACCTGCGCCTGTTCGCGATCGTCGACGACGAAAAGGCCGAGACCCTGGCGGTCTCGGCGATCCACGACGACTCGGGTTTCAGGCGCGTGCGCGAAGCGCTGTCACGCCAGTACGACCTGAGCTCGCGCGAACCCGACATCCAGGTCTGGAACGTGAACCTGCGCGGCGACCGCTCGCTCACGCTGCGCCACACGCGCCACAACAACCGGCCGCTGCACGAAGGTTCGCAGGAAGTGCTCAAACACGTGGCCCGGTTGTGGGGCTTCGGCGTGCACCTGGAAAGCGTGGACGCGGCCGGCGCGGTGGCGCAACACCTGACGGTGCCCGCTCCCACACACTGATCTAGCCGCCGCTGGTCTTCACCAGCTGAAGATCTTCCCCGGGTTCATGATGTTCTTCGGGTCGAGCGCGCGCTTCACGGTGCGCATCATCTCGACCGTGCCGGCACCGGTTTCGTCGATCAGGAACCCCTGCTTGTGCAGGCCAATGCCGTGTTCGCCGGTGCAGGTGCCGTCGAAGGCAATCGCACGCGCCACCACCGCGTCGTTGAGCCGCTCGGCGGTCTCGCGCTCCGAAGGAATGGCCGGGTCGACGAGGTAGGCGATGTGGAAGTTGCCGTCGCCCACGTGGCCGACGATGTAGTGCTGCAGCCCCGCGGCTTCGGCTTCTTCCGAAGCTTGGGTCACACACTCGGCCAGGTGCGAGATCGGCACGCAGGTGTCGGTGGTGACGGTGCGGCAGCCCGGCTTCAACTGCAGGCCGGCGAAGTAGGCATGGTGGCGCGCAGTCCAGAGCTTGGTGCGCTCTTCCGGTGTGGTCGCCCATTCGAAACCCGAGCCACCGAATTCACTTGCAATCTCCTGCACGCTCGCGGCCTGTTCTTTCACACTCGCATCGCTGCCGTGAAACTCCATCAGCAGCATCGGCGCTTCGGTCAGCGTGAGCTTGTCGTGCCGGTTCACGGCGCGCACAGCGTGCGCGTCGAGTAATTCGCAGCGGGCGATCGGAATCCCCATCTGGATGATCTGGATCGTGGTACGCACCGCGGCGTCGATGCTCGGGAAGGTGCAGGTCGCGGCCGAGATCGCTTCGGGCAGCGGGTACAGGCGCAGCGTGATCTCGGTCATCACGCCTAGCGTGCCTTCGCTGCCGACCATCAGGCGCGTCAGGTCGTAGCCGGCCGAAGATTTGCGCGCGCGCGTGCCGGTGTGGATGATCTCGCCGCTGGCGGTCACGACCGTCAGGCCCAGCACGTTCTCGCGCATCGTGCCGTAGCGCACTGCGTTCGTGCCGCTGGCGCGCGTGGCGCTCATGCCGCCCAGGCTCGCGTCGGCACCGGGGTCGATCGGGAAAAACAGGCCGGTGTGGCGAATCTCGTTGTTGAGCTGCATGCGCGTCACGCCGGCCTGTACCGTCACGGTCAGGTCTTCGGGCTGGATCGCGACCAGCGCGTTCATGCGCGACAGGTCGATGCTCACACCGCCCTGCACCGCGAGCAGCTGGCCTTCGAGCGACGAGCCGGTGCCGAACGGGATCACCGGCACGGCGTACTGGGCCGCGAGCTTCACGATCTCGGCGACCTCTTCGGTGCTCTCGCAATACACCACCGCTTCGGGCGGCGGCGCGTCGAACGGCGACTCGTCGCGGCCGTGCTGCTCGCGCACC
>JAYVTD010000640.1:0-8186 GCA_043774765.1 Rhizobacter sp.
GCAGGTCATGCCGAGGCTGCGCGCAATCCAGTCGAGGTCGGCGTCGTTGGTCGGCAGCAGGTGCGTCTGCTGGTCGTCGAGGTACTGGATGCGGTGCTCGACACGGCGCAGGAACTCGTAGGCCTGGGCCAGCCGCGCCGCGCTCGCCGGTTTCATCAGGCCGCCGGCGGCCAGGCAGGTCAGCGCCTTCAGCGTCGAGCGTGTGCGGATCTCGGGGAACTGCCCGCCGCGTGCCACCAGCAGCAACTGCACGATGAATTCGATCTCGCGGATGCCACCACGCGAGAGCTTCACGTCGTTGGCGCGCTCCGGCCGGCCGGCCGCGCGGCGCTGTGCGTCTTCGCGCACCTTGGCGTGCAGCTGGCGCAGGCCTTCGAAGACGCCGTAGTCGAGGTAGCGGCGGTAGACGAAGTGGGTGACGAGGTTGCGCAGCGCCAGCGCGCGGCCGTTCTTCACACTTTCGGTCGGCGCGACCACGCGGCTCTTCAGCCACGCGAAGCGCTCCCATTCGCGGCCCTGCACCTGCAAATATTCTTCGAGCATCGCCATGCTCACGGCGGCCGGCCCGGAATTGCCGTTCGGCCGCAAGGCCAGGTCGACGCGGAACACGAAGCCGTCTTCGGTGGTTTCGCCGATCAGCGTGTAAAGACTCTTCGCCACCTTCGAGAAGTACTCGTGCGCGCTCAGTGGCACCGCCCCGGCGGTGTGGCCGTCTTCTTCGTAGACGTAGATCAGGTCGATGTCGGACGAGACGTTGAGCTCGCGCGCGCCGAGCTTGCCCATGCCGATGACCCAGAAATCGATCACCTCACCGGCCGCGTTCAGCGGCGCGCCGTGGCGTGCGTCGTGGTCGGCCCGTGCCTGGGCCAGAGCCAGGTTGAGCGTGACTTCGGCAAGCTCGGTCATGCAGAGCGTGATGTCGGGCATGGCCGCGCCGTGTTCGACATCGAGCACCGCGAGCCGCTCGAGTACCAGCTGGCGGGCCACGCGCATCGCGCTGGAAAGATTGCGACCCTGGCTCTGCAGCAGCTTGATGAGCGCTTTGATGCCTTCGCGTTCAGGGCGGCCCGGCGGCAGCAGCGCCAGTTCGGCGGCATAACGGCGCCGGATGCGCTGCACAAAACGGCTGTGCGCGGCCGCCGCGCCCACAGGCAGCGCGGCCGCTGGGGCCATGGGCTGGGTGACGCTCAATACGGGAGGCAGGGAACCCATGGTCCGGCGCGGGGTCTGTGCTAGATTGAAACTTGAGAGGCCGCTTGGTGCAGACCGGGCAAAACGCCTGTTCCGCTGATCCCAACCTGCGCCCCAGAACGCCCCGCGGCGTCTTGTTTGCTTTGACCCATTTGCCGACCCTCAGGCTGGCGCACCGAAATTTTCATGTCTTCATCCCCGCCCGCGTTGCCCGAACCGGCCGCTGACCCGGCCCACAACGGCACGCCCCTGTTGCATCGGGCGCTCCTGCGCTGGGCGGCGCGCCTCGTTCTGGTGGTGCTGGCAGCGGCGGCGAGCGTGTTGCTGATCGCCTGGCTGGTCTTGCACTGGGCGATTTTGCCGCACATCCAGCAATGGCGTGAGCCGATCGAAAAGCGGGCCAGCGAGGCGTTGGGGGTACCGGTGCGCATCGGCAAGATCGAGGTGCGCGCCAGCGGCTGGGTGCCTTCGCTTGAACTGCGCGATGTGGTCGTGCTCGATGCAGAAAAGCGCCCCGCGCTGAGCCTGCCGCGGATCTTCGCCGCGGTCTCGCCGCGCTCGCTGCTGTCGCTGGAACTGCGTTTCGAACAGCTGTTGATCGACGGTGCGCAGCTCGAGCTGCGGCGCGACCCGCAAGGCCGATTGTTCGTAGCCGGCCTCGATGTCAGCGGCGACTACAGCGGCGACGGCAACGCCATCGCCGACTGGTTCTTCAAACAACACGAGTTCGTGATCCGCGGCGGTTCGCTGCGCTGGACCGACGAGCAGCGCGACGCCCCGCCGCTGGTACTCCGCGACGTGCAACTGGTGATCCGCAACGGCCTGCTGCAGCACAACATCCAGCTCGACGCCACGCCGCCGCCCGAGTGGGGTGATCGTTTCACGGTCAACGCCCGCTTCACGCAGCCGCTGCTGGCGCGGCGTGGCGACTGGCGGCGCTGGAGCGGCAGCGCCTACGCCAGCCTGCCACGCGCCGACGTGCACGCGCTGCGCCAGCATGTGGCTTTGCCGTTCGAGCTGAGCGAGGGCGTGGGCGCGCTGCGCGGCTGGTTCGAGCTGAAAGACGGGCAGCCGCAGTCCGCGACCGTCGACGTGGCTCTGCGCTCGGTGGCGCTGCGGCTGGCGCAGACGGTCGACGCGATGGCCTTCGAGCAGATCGAAGGCCGGCTCGTCGCGCAACGCAACGCCGAGGGTGTGGTGCTCGACGTGCAGCGCCTGAGCTTTGTCACCGGCGACGGCGTGCGCTGGCCGCAGGGTGACATGAAACTCGCATGGCGCCAGCGCGAAGGCGAAGCCGCCCGCGGCGGCGAGTTCAGTGCGCAGCGTCTCGACGTCGGCCAGATGGCGCAGGTGGCCTCGCGCATCCCGCTCGGCGAGGCCTTGCGGCGCCTGCTCGACGAACTGCAGCCGCAGGGCGTGATCAGCGAGCTGTCGGCGAAGTGGGACGGCCCGCTCGACGCGCCCGAACACTACCGCGTCAAGGGCCTGCTCAGTGGTCTGTCGCTCGCCTCCAAGCCCTCGGCCGAGGCCAAAGGCGTCGGCCGCCCCGGCCTGCGCAACGCCACGCTGCAGCTCAGCGCCACCGAGCTCGGCGGCGAAGCGCGCATCGGCATGAAGGGCGGTGCGCTCGAACTGCCGGGTGTGTTCGACGACCCGCTGCTGCCGCTCGACCAGTTCGGGGCCCAGCTCGCATGGAAGATCGAGCCGGCCAAGGCGGGCGCGGCGAACCCGGCGCCGCAGGTCAGCGTGACCGCGAAGGACGTGCGATTTTCCAACGCCGACGCGCAGGGCGAACTGAGCGGCTCCTGGCGCACCGGCCCCGGCACCGGGCTGGCGCGCGGCGGGCGTTACCCGGGCAAGCTCGAACTCGACGGCCGGCTGATGAACGGCGTGGTGACACGCGCCTGGCGTTACCTGCCGCTCGACATCTCGAAGGCCACCCGTGCTTACATCGAGCACGCCGTGCAGGGCGGCAAGCTCGCCAGCGCGAGCTTTCGGGTCAAGGGCGATCTGTCGGACTTTCCGTTCTACAACGCGCGCTCCAGCCAGGACGGCGAGTTCCGCATCGCCGCCAAGGTCGAAGACGCGAGCTTCGCTTACGTGCCGAGCGAGCCGGCCTCGGGCAGCACGCCGGCCTGGGTTTCGCCGTGGCCAATGTTGACGCGCGCGAACGCCGAGCTGATCGTCGACCGCGGCACGCTGGCGATCCGCAACGGCCGGGCGCAGATCGGCAAGGTCGAGTGGAGCGGCGTCCAGGGCGCCATTCGCCACCTCGAAGGCGACGGTGTGCTCGGGCTCGAAGCCAGCGCGCACGGGCCACTGGCCGAGATGCTGCAGTTCGTGACCCAAACGCCCGTGGGCGGCTGGATCGGCCACGCGCTCGACACCGGCAGCGCGGCCGGTGTGGCCGACCTGAAGCTCGACCTGTCAATCCCGCTCGTCGACACGCCGGCTGCGCAGGTCAAGGGCAGCCTCGTCTTGCCCGGCAACGACGTGCGCATCACGCCCGACAGCCCGCTGCTCGCCGGCACCAAAGGCCGGGTCGATTTCACCCACAAGAACTTCAGCGTCGCCGCTGCGAGCGCGCGCCTGTTCGGTGGTGAACTCGGCTTCGACGGCGGCTTGCAGCCCGACGGTTCGATCCGTTTCAGCGGCCAGGGCAGCGCCAGCGCCGAAGGCCTGCGGCGGGCCACCGAGCTCGGCCAGGCCGCGCGCCTGGCTGCTGCCTTGAGCGGGCAGACGGCCTACCGCATGAACCTGGGCTTCGCGCAAGGCCGGCCCGAGCTGCTGTTGACCAGCAACCTGGTCGGCTTGGGCGTCAACCTCCCGGCGCCGCTCAACAAGAGCGCCGAGACGCCGCTCTTTCTGCGTTACCAGACCACGCTCGAACCCGGCGCGGTGGCGCCGGGGTTGCGCGACAGCCTGCATGTCGAGCTCGGCTCGCTGCTGCAGGCGCACTACCTGCGCGATGTGTCGGGCGACGTGCCGCGCGTGCTGCACGGCGGCGTCGGCGTGATGGAACCCGCACCGCAGCCGGCGGCCGGCGTGGCGGCGAACGTGAACCTCAAGACCCTCAACACCGACGAGTGGGAAGCGGCCGCCGAGCGCCTGTTCGGCAACGCCGAAGCGCGCGAGGCCGCCGGCGCCGGCGGCTACCGCCCCGACACGCTGGCGCTGCGGGTGCAGGAGCTCAATGTCGGCACGCGCCGCCTGACCCGGCTGTTGGCGGGCGTGTCACTCGACGCCGGCCTGTGGCGCGCCAACCTGGACGCCGATCAACTCAACGGTTATGTCGAATATCGCCCAGCGGCGCGCACTGGCAGCGCCGCGGCCGGGCGGGTGTTCGCACGCCTGTCGCGGCTGTCGTTGCCGCGCGGCGAGGTCGAACAGGTCGAAAGCCTGCTCGACCAGCAGCCGGCGACGCTGCCGGCGCTCGACATCGTGGTCGACGACTTCGAGCTGCGTGGCAAACGCCTCGGCCGGCTCGAGATCGAGGCCGTGAACCGCGCCAGCGGCCAGGGCCGCGACGTGCTGCGCGACTGGCAGCTCTCGAAGTTCAACATCACCACGCCCGAGGCCCAGCTCGTTGCCACCGGCCACTGGGCGGCAGTGGCCGCAGCGCCGGCGCGCGGAACGCCGGCGCCGCGCCGTGCGGTGATGGACTTCACGCTCGAGCTGGCCGACAGCGGCGCGTTCCTCGACCGGCTCGGCACGCCGAAAGCGATCCGCGGCGGCAAGGGCCAGCTGAGTGGGCAGGTCTCGTGGCTCGGTTCGCCGTTCTCGCTCGACTACCCGAGCCTGGCGGGCCAGATCAGCGTGGCGATCGACGCCGGCCAGTTCCTGAAGGTCGACCCCGGTGCCACACGCCTGCTCAGCGTGTTGAGCCTGCAGTCGCTGCCGCGCCGGTTGCTGCTCGACTTTCGCGACGTGTTCCAGGAAGGGTTTGCGTTCGACAACATTGCTGGCGACATCAAGATCACGCAGGGCGTGGCACAGACCAACAACCTGCGCATGCGCGGCGCGCAGGCCGCGGTGCTGATGGAAGGCCGCGCCGACATCGCCCGCGAGACGCAGGACTTGCGCGTCGTCGTCGTGCCCGAGATCAACGCCGGCACCGCCGCGCTCGCGTATGCGGTCATCAACCCTGCGATCGGCCTGGGCGCATTCCTGGCCCAGGCGCTGCTGCGCAAGCCACTCAGCGAAGCCGGCACGCGAGAGTTCCATGTGAGCGGCCCGTGGGCCGACCCGAAGGTCGAGCCGGTGGCGCGTGCCGCGTCGGCCGCCGCCGTTCCCCCAAATCCCCCGTGAGGTCCGCATGAAAATCGCCGCCGTGCAGATGGTCTCTACGAGCCGCGTCGAGCACAACCTCGAAGCCGCGCGCCGCCTCGTCGCTCGGGCTGCCGAGGCCGGCGCGCAGCTCGTCGTGCTGCCGGAGTACTTCTGCCTGATGGGCCACCACGAGCGCGACAAGCTCGCGGTGGCCGAAGTGCCGGGCACGGGCCCGATCCAGCAGATGCTGGCCACGACCGCGCGCGAACACGGCGTGTGGCTGATCGGCGGTACGTTGCCGATCCAGAGCGGCGACCCCGACCGGGTGTTCAACAGCAACTGCGTCTACGCGCCCGACGGCCTGCTCGCCGCGCGCTACGACAAGATCCACCTGTTCCGCTACGACAACGGCCGCGAACGCTACGACGAAGGCCTCGCGATCTGCGCCGGCAGCCAGCCGACGGCGCTGCAGGCCGGCGCGCTGCGGGTCGGCCTGAGCGTGTGTTACGACCTGCGCTTTCCCGAGCTGTACCGCGAGCTGATGCACCCACCCTGCGACCTCCTCTCGGTGCCTGCCGCGTTCACGCACACCACCGGTCTGGCGCACTGGGAACTGCTGCTGCGCGCGCGCGCGGTCGAGAACCAGTGTTACGTGGTCGCCGCGGCGCAGGGTGGCACGCACGACAACGGCCGGCGCACCTTCGGCCACAGCATGGTGGTCGACCCGTGGGGCAAGGTCGTGGCCGTTCTCGCCGAAGGTGAAGGGGTGGTGCTGGCTGATATCGACAGCGCACGCATGGCCTCGGTGCGGATGCAGTTGCCGGCGCTGGAGCACCGGCGCGGCCTGGTGCGCTGACGCGCCGCGCCGCTCAGGCCAGCTCGGCGTTGATCGCGGCCAGCGCCGCCGAGCCCGGGCACAACTGCGCATCGCCAAGCCGGTTCAGCGGTACGTCGACCGTGTTCAGGTGCGCGTGCAGGTCGTCGGCATCACCCTTCACGTACAAGAGCCCGGTGAGGATCTCGCCGCGTGATTCGTGGGTGGCGAGGTGGCTCATCGCCGCGAGGCGGTCGCCAGCGTCGTAACCCGATGCGAGTTTGCGCAAGCGCAGGACGCTGCCGTCGTGCTGCGTCACCTCGATCACTTCGCCGGGCGAGTACATCGCGGTGATGGCGTCGCGCCGTGGCATGAAGTCGAGCCGGTTCACGGCCTCGTTGTGGGCGCGCACGTAGTCGTAGCTCTTGGTGCTGCCGGCGTGGTTGTTGAAGGCCACGCAGGGGCTGATCACGTCGATCAGCGCCGCGCCGCGGTGCCGCATCGCGCCCTTGATCAACGGCACGAGCTGCTCCTTGTCGCCGGAAAAACTGCGCGCCACGTAGGTGGCGCCCAATTGCAGCGCGAGCGCGGCGAGGTCGATCGCGGTGTCGGTGTTGAGCACGCCTTTTTTGCTCTTGCTGCCCTGGTCGGCGGTGGCCGAGAACTGGCCCTTGGTCAGGCCGTAGACACCGTTGTTCTCGACGATGTAGGTCATGTTCACGCCACGCCGCATCGCGTGGGCGAACTGGCCCAGGCCGATGCTGGCCGAGTCGCCGTCGCCCGAGACGCCCAGGTACAGCAGCTCGCGGTTGGCCAGGTTCGCGCCGGTCGCGACCGACGGCATGCGGCCGTGCACGGTGTTGAAGCCGTGCGAGTTGCCGAGGAAATAGTCGGGCGTCTTCGACGAGCAACCGATGCCCGAGAGCTTGGCCACGAGGTGCGGCTCGATCTCGAGTTCCCAGCATGCCTGCACGATCGCGGCCGAGATCGAATCGTGGCCGCAGCCGGCGCACAGCGTGCTGATCTTGCCTTCGTAGTCGCGCCGCGTCAGGCCGAGCTTGTTCGACGGCAGTGTGGGGTGATGCAGCTTGGGCTTGGCAAGGTAAGTCATGCGGCCTGGCCTTTCTTCTTGATCGGCTCGACGTTGTGCGCCTGCATGTGTTTGGCGATCGCCGCAGTGATGAAACGCGCGGTGATCGGCGTGCCGTCGTAGTGCAGGATCGGCTGCAGCCGGGCCGGGTCGATCTCTTGTTCGGTCGTGAGCAGCGTGCGCAACTGCGCGTCGCGGTTCTGCTCGATCACGAACACGGTGTCGTGCGCGGCGATGAACTCATCCACGGCATCGCTGAACGGGAACGCGCGGATGCGCAGCGCATCGACGTGGATGCCTTGCGCCTGCAGCGTGTCGAAAGCCTCGTTCATCGCCGGGCTGGTCGAGCCGTAGTGGATCACGCCGAAGCGCGTGGGCTTGGCCGCTGCGCGTTTGACCGGCTGCGGCACGAGTTCCTTAGCCGTTTCGAACTTCTTCAACAGACGCTCGACGTTGTACATGTAGTCGGGACCCGCTTCCGAGTAGCGCGCATACGAATCGCGCGTCGTGCCGCGGGTGAAGTAGGCACCCTTCTGCGCGTGCGTGCCGGGGTAGGTGCGGTACGGAATGCCGTCGCCGTCGACATCGAGGTAACGCCCGAAGTCCTTGCCGGCTTCGAGCTCGGCCGCCGTCATCACCTTGCCGCGGTCCATGCGCTGCGTGTCGTCCCACACCAGCGGTTCGCACAGCCGGTGGTTCATGCCGATGTCGAGGTCGGTCATCAGAAACACCGGTGTCTGCAGGCGGTCGGCCAGGTCGAGGCACTTGGCGCCGAACTCGAAACACTCGTGCGGGTCTTCGGGGAACAGCAAGACGTGTTTG
>JAYVTD010000641.1:0-2564 GCA_043774765.1 Rhizobacter sp.
GCAGACCGGCGTGGTCGGCAGTTCGCTCGGTGGCTTCTATGCCACCGCCGCGGCCGAGCGGCTCGGTTGCCGCGCGGTGTTGTTGAACCCGGCCATCGAACCGGCGCGAGATCTTGCGAAGTACATCGGCGAGACGACAGCCTGGCACAGCGACGAACGATTTTTCTTTCGACCCGAGTTCATCGATGAACTGCGTGTCATCGCACCCGCTGCGTTGACGCAGCTCGAACGTTACTTTGCGGTGATCGCCAAGGGCGACGAGGTGCTGAGCTGGGTCGAAATGAGCAGCCGCTACCGAGGCTGCAACATCAAGCTGCTCGAACGC
This sequence comes from Rhizobacter sp., assembly GCA_043774765.1. GTDB lineage: Bacteria > Pseudomonadota > Gammaproteobacteria > Burkholderiales > Burkholderiaceae_C > LMDS01. Next base: position 326 of record JAYVTD010000641.1, read on the forward strand.
AGCGACCATGCGCTCAGCGACTTCTACGAGCACCTGCCCGAGGTGCTGACTTTCCTGGGCCTTTCGGTCACCAGTGGATGATGGTCCAGATCACCCGGCCCCAGACCTCGACGTTGAACCAGGTCAGGCAGGCCAGGTAGGTGCCACGCCGGAAGCCGCGCGCACGCTGGATCCAGAGGTCGATGTCCAGGGTGATGAAGAGCACGAAGCACACCACCGAGCCGGTGGCCAGAATGGCCGCGATGACGGCCATGATCCAGCGAAAAACCGTCATGGGTTCACTTTCACAGAATCACCACCAGCCGCTCGAGAATGAGCACCGCGAAGAATGCCAGCGCAGCCACCACCGTCCACTTGACGAGGCGGATGCCGATCACGCGGTAACGCTGCTGGCCCGTGCCGACGTACATCGCCAGGCTCACGGCACCGGCCGCGAGCAGCAGAAGAAAGACCCAGCGAAAGATGAGCATCGTTCAAGGCACGCCCGTCACCAGGCCGGCGCCAGCTCGGCAAACCCGGCGGGCGCCTGACTGGCGTCGTCGAAGGTGACGAGCTCAAAGCTGCTGCGGTCGGCGAACACGGCCCGCAACAGCTTGTTGTTCAGCGCGTGGCCCGACTTGAAACCGCTGTAGGCGGCGATCAGCGGGTGGCCGGCGACATGCATGTCGCCGATGGCGTCGAGGATCTTGTGTTTGACGAACTCGTCGTCGTAGCGCAAGCCTTCGTTGTTGAGCACCTTGTAATCGTCGACCACGATCGCATTGTCCATGCTGCCGCCCAGGCTGCGGCCGCGCGAGCGCATCGTCTCCACGTCTTTCGTGAAACCGAAGGTGCGGGCGCGCGCGATCTGATGCTTGTACTGGCCCGAACCCATGTCGAAGACGACCCGCTGGCCGGTCTGGTTGACGGCCGGGTGGTCGAAGTTGATCTCGAAGGTCAGCGTGTAGCCGTTGAACGGGTCGAGCCGCGCCCAGATCGCCGACGCGCCTTCGCCCTGGCGCACTTCCACGGGTTTGAGGATGCGCAGGAAGCGCTTGGGCGCGTTCTGCAGCTCGATGCCGGCGCTTTGCAACAGGAACACGAACGACGCCGCCGAGCCGTCGAGGATCGGCACTTCTTCGGCGGTGATGTCGACGACGAGGTTGTCGATGCCCAGGCCAGCACACGCCGACAACAGGTGTTCGATCGTATTCACCTTGGGCGCACCGGTGTCGCCGCCGGGCGAAATGGTGGTCGCCATGCGCGTGTCGCAGACCGCGGCCACGTTGACCGGAATGTTCACCGGCACCGGCAAGTCGACGCGCCGGAACACGATGCCGGTGTCGACGGCTGCGGGCCGCAACACCAGCTCGACTCGCTGCCCGCCGTGCAGGCCCACGCCAACGGCCCGCGTCATGGCCTTGAGGGTGCGCTGCTGCAACATGCCGGTGATTTTAGGAGGCTTCTGCCCCGCCTGATCCAGCGCGGGACTTTCGGCCTCCGCCCTCTCCCGGCGCCGGCGCGCCAGAAAAGAGCGTGTGGCCAGCATCAGTCGGCTTGTTTGCGAAGAAACGCCGGGATCTCGATCTCATCCATGCCGTTGCTCGCCAACGCATCGACCTTTGCCGCGGCCGTGCGGCCGTTGCGCCATACGCTGGGCGTGGTCAGCGCGCTGTAGTCGTGCGGCGCGTTGCCACCGGCCTGCATCGGCTGCTGACTCAGCGCGTTCTGCAGGATCGGCAGGTCGTGCGTGCCGGTGCGCTGCGCCGGCATGCTGTGCACCACGCTTATCGGCGCCTGCTGCTGGCGGCGCTGCGGGCTCAGGCCCGTGGCGATCACCGTCACGCGCAGCTGGTCGCCCAGGCTTTCGTCGTAAGCGGTGCCGTAGATCACGTGCGCGTCGTCGGCGGCATAGCGGCGAATCGTGTTCATCGCGTTGCGGCTTTCGGCCAGCTTGAAGGTGTTGCGGTTGGCCGCGATCAACACCAGCACGCCGCGTGCGCCCGACAGGTCGATGCCTTCGAGCAGCGGGCAGGCCACGGCCGCGTCGGCGGCCTTGGTCGCGCGGTCGGGGCCGCTGGCGATCGCGGTGCCCATCATCGCCTTGCCGGGCTCGCTCATCACGGTCTTCACGTCTTCGAAGTCGACGTTCACCAGACCCGGCATGTGGATGATGTCGCTGATGCCGCCGACGGCGTTCTTCAGCACGTCGTTGGCGTGCGCGAAGGCCTGGTCCTGCGTGATGTCGTCGCCCAGCACG
>JAYVTD010000642.1:0-2749 GCA_043774765.1 Rhizobacter sp.
TCGGCACAGCGCCTCACTCCGCTGACCATCAACCTGCTGCCCGGCCAGGACGTGCTGACGGTGAGCAGCATGCAGCTCAAGATCGAAGCGCAGTTGCGCTGCATGGGCTGCGGCTTCGTGCCCGAACCGCTGGCGCGCGAGCACATCGCCGCGGGGCGGCTCGTCGTCAAGCCGGTGCACCGCGGTGCGCAGACAGCGCGGCTGGCCTACGCGTGGCGCACGCCGGTGAGCAGCACGCCGGGCGCGGCGCGCAAGCCGCAGCTCGGGCTCGCGCTGCGCTGGTGGCTGGGCCAGCTGGAGAGCCCGGCCACGCGCAAGGCGCTGCTGGAGCGGCACACTCAGATGCCGCTCGCTGGCATGTGAGCGAGGCTGCAGCATCGATGGCCAACGCAGCCTACGTCGGCCGTTTCGCCCCCTCGCCCACCGGCGCGCTGCACGCCGGCTCGCTGGTCGCCGCACTTGCGTCGTGGCTCGACGCCCGCGCCCACGGCGGGCGCTGGCTGGTGCGCATCGAAGACGTGGACGCGCCGCGCTGCGTGCCGGGAGCGGCCGAGCACGCCCTCGTGCAACTCGCGACCTGCGGCCTGATCGCCGACGAAACGCCGGTGTGGCAATCGCAACGCAGTGCCCTGTACGAAGCGGCGCTCGTGCGCCTGATGGACAGCGGCTGGGCTTACCCCTGCGGATGCACGCGCAGCGACATCGAGGGTGCGCAGCGCGAGCGCGGCAGCGAGCGGCCACGCCACCACGAGCTCGTGTACCCCGGCACCTGTCGCAACGGCCTGCACGGCAAACCGGCGCGGGCCACGCGCCTGCTCGCGTCGGCATCGGCTTCGGCCTCGGCTTCGAGCACCAGCGAACCTCTGCGCATCGACTGGCACGACCGCCGCCTCGGTGCCTTGCAGCAAGACGTGACGAACGCGGTCGGCGACTTCGTGCTCCAGCGCGCCGACGGGCTGTGGGCTTACCAGCTTGCCGTGGTGGTGGACGACGAGGCACAGGGCATCACTCACGTGGTACGCGGCGAAGACCTCGCCGACAACACGCCGCGCCAGATTCACCTGCAACGCTGCCTCGGCTGCACCACACCGGTCTATCTGCACACCCCGCTGGTGCTCGGTTGCAACGGCGAGAAGCTGTCGAAACAGAACGGCGCACAGGCGTTGACCCTCGAGAACCCACTGCAAACGCTGGGCGCAGCGGGTGCGGCACTGGGCCTGCACGTCGAGGGTTCGAATCCTGCGGGCTGGCTGGGCGCTGCTGTCAACGCCTGGCGGGCTCGTTGGCCCGCCTGAGCGCCCTGCCAAGGCTGGCATGATGCCGAACTCGATCAACAACCCGATCCCCAAGGCTCACCATGACCATGATCACGACCGCTTCCGGCCTCCAGTTTCATGACACCGTGCCCGGCACTGGCGCCACCGCGCAGGCCGGCCAACAAGTGTCGGTGCACTACACCGGCTGGCTCTACAACGACGGCGTCAAGGGCGCCAAGTTCGACTCCAGCAAAGACCGCAACGACCCGTTCGAGTTCGGCCTCGGCGCAGGCATGGTCATCAAGGGTTGGGACGAAGGTGTGCAGGGCATGCAGGTCGGTGGCACGCGCGTGCTGGTGATTCCGCCTCAGCTCGGTTACGGTGCACGCGGCGCGGGCGGCGCGATTCCGCCGAACGCGACACTGATGTTCGAGGTGGAACTGCTGCGCGTCTGAAGCCCGACATGTCCGTCCAGTACGAGATCGTCCACACGACGATCTACCACTACCAGCAGCCGGTGAGCTTCGGCGAACACCGGGTGATGTTTCGCCCGCGCGACAGCCACGACCTGCGCGTGCTGGCGACCGACCTGGAAGTGAGCCCCGAGTCGCTGGTGCGCATGATCCAGGACCCGCACTCGAACTCGGTGGCGCTGGTGCAGCCGCTCGAATCGGCGACCGAGCTGAAGATCGTCTGCAGCTTCACCATCGAACACGCCCACACCAACAACCTTGAGCTGCCACTGGCGCCGAGCGCCGAAGTGTTCCCCTTCGCCTACAGCTTGGAAGAGCGCTTCGACCTCGAACAGTACCTGCGGCCGCACCACGACGACCCGGGCGGCCACCTCACGGCCTGGGCGCGCCAATTCATCCGCACCGACGGCCTCACAGGCACTCGCGACCTGCTGGTCAAGATGAACCAGTTCATTCGCGACAATTTCAGCTATGCCGCGCGCGACGAACAAGGCACGCAGACGCCGCAGGAAACGCTCAAGCTCAGCACCGGCTCGTGCCGCGACTTCGCGCTGCTGATGATGGAGGCGGTGCGCCGCCTCGGCATCGCCACGCGTTTCGTCTCGGGTTACCTGTACGACCCGGCGCTCGACGGTGGAGAAGCCGTAGACGCGGTCGGCGCTGGCGCCACGCATGCGTGGCTGCAGGCCTATCTGCCGGGCGCCGGCTGGGTGCCATTCGACCCGACCAACAACCTGCTCGGCGGCAACCAGCTGATCCGCGTCGGCGTGGCCCGCGACCCCTCGCAGGCCGCACCGATCGCAGGCAGCTGGTATGGCGAGAACGGCGACTACCTCGGCATGACCGTCAACGTGGTGGTGCATCGGCGCTGACGCGGCGGCGCGTCGTCAGCGTTTGTGGCTGGCTTCGTATTCGGCGACAGCCTTCTTCAGGTCGGTGTATTCCTCGCAGCCGAAGAGGCAGAGCTTGTCGAGCGCGGCAAGATGAGCCTTGGCCTTCGGCAAATCGCCCGCTTCGAGG
>JAYVTD010000643.1:0-2074 GCA_043774765.1 Rhizobacter sp.
CGCCGTTCGGGCGAAAGTGAGTCGTCAGTAGCCGCGCGCCCTGTCCACTGTCTGCGGCGGCAGCTCGCCACGCAGCACGCAGCGCAGGCCGGCAACGAACTGTTTCGCGATGGTTTGTGGTGACGACTGCGCCGCGATGTGCGGTGTGATCGTGATGCCGGGCGCGTCCCACAACGGGTCGTCGGCGGCCATCGGCTCATGGCATTGCACGTCGAGCGCGGCGCCGGCCAAGTGGCCGCTGCGCACCGCGCCGATCAGGTCGGCCTCGACCACATGCTCGCCGCGCGCAATGTTGATCAGGTAGCTGCCCTTCGGCATGCAGGCCAGCGCACGGGCATCGAGCAGGCCGCGGGTCTGCGGCGTGAGGGGGAGCGCGCAGACGACGATGTCGCTGCTGCCGAGCACCGCATCCAGCGGGCCGCCGCTGCTGCGGCTCCAGCCACGCACGTCGAAGCCCACGGTCTCGAGCAACGTCGCCACGACCCTGCCCATCTCGCCCATGCCGAGCACGGCCACGCGGCTGCACACGGCAGCGACCGGTTGCCGACGCCACGCGTGTTCGCGCTGCTGCTGTTCGTACATCGTCAGCTGGCGCGCGTGGCGCAGCGCCATCATCACGACGAACTGGGCGATGCCGCGGCCTTGTTCGGTGTCGATGATGCGCGACACGTTCACATGCGCGGCGAGTTCGGGCACGAGCAGTTTGTCGACCCCGGCCGCCACCGCACACACCCACTTCAGCTTCGGCAGGCGCGCCGCCACACCGCGCGGAAAGCGCCAGCCGAGCACAACCTCGACCTCAGCGAGTTCGGCGTCGCTGAGATCGGCGCGGTAGGGCAGCAAGTCCACGCCGGGGTCGACGGCGTGGATCGCGGCGCTGAAGAAGCCGGCGGGCATCGGGTCGGTGAGCAGCAAGGTTTTCATGGGTCGGTTTCGGCGCTTCGGTCGTTCGGGTTTGTCAGGCGAGCAGGCCCAGCGCGGCGCTCGGGTAACGCAGGCACAAGCGCAGCTCGCGCTTGAGCCGCTCATTCAGCAAACGCCGCGATTCGCCCATGAAGCTGAGCTGCATCGGCGACATCTGCGCCGCCGCTTCTTCGCGCGAGATGCGCGGCGGGCGCGGCAGCGCGCACAGGTCGGCGGCCAGGTCGAAGTAGTCGCCCATTTTCATGTCGGTGTCGTCGCAGACGTTCAGCACCCGCTGCGGCAAGCCGCGGTGCAGGGCTGCCACACAGGCCCGTGCCAGATCGTCGGCGTGGATGTGGGTGGTGTAGACATCGTCGTCGGCCCGCAGCACCGGCGCGCCGCGAGCGAGCCGGTCGCGCGGGTGGCCGCCTTCGCGATCAGCTGCGTAGATGCCGGGGATGCGCAGCAGCGTCACTGCCACGCCGAACGCGCGGCCGAACCAGCGCAGCCGCCGCTCGGCGTCGACACGCCGGCGCGCACGGTCGGTGGCCGGGTTCACGGCGCGTGTCTCGTCGAATTGCGCCCCGCCGCAGTCGCCGTACACACCGGTCGTGCTGCCGTAGACGATGCGCCGCACACGGCCCTGGCGCGCCAGAGCCTGCAGCAGGTTTTTGGTTCGCTCGTCGGTGCGGCCCGAGCCCTGCGGTGGAGCGAGATGCAGCACCGCATCGGCCAACCCCGCGAGCCGCGCCAGCGTGGATGCATCGTCGAGGTTGCCGATCAGCGGCACCGCGCCGGCAGCGCGCAGCACACCGACCCGCGCCGCGCTCGACGTGAGCGCCACGACACGCCAGCGTCCGCCCAGCAGGCGCAGCACGCGCATGCCCACGTCGCCACAGCCGACGATCAGCAAGGTGGGTCGTTTCGAGCGCGTCAGCAGGTCGGTCACGGGGGCAATCGATGTGCGGGCAGAATCGCCCCTCTGTTCGAGAGTTTCGCCCAAAAATCACCATGACCTTCACCGTCACCGTTCAGCCCAGCGGGCGCACATTCAGCGTCGAGCGCGACGAACCCGTTCTCAGCGCCGCGATCCGCCAGGGCGTGGGCCTGCCCTATGGTTGCAAGGACGGCGCCTGTGGCTCCTGCAAGTGCCGGCTGCTCGAAGGCCGCG
>JAYVTD010000644.1:0-2279 GCA_043774765.1 Rhizobacter sp.
GGCCTGCGCGTCGACATGCATTGCGACGAAAGCGACGACCCGATGTCGCGCCACATCGAGACGCTCGCCTTTCACACCCAGCGCCTCGGCCTGCACGGCCGCGTGACCGGCTCACACCTGACGTCGATGCACTCGATGGACAACTACTACGTGAGCAAGCTGCTGCCGTTGATGCGCGAAGCGCAAGTTCACGCCATTGCCAACCCTCTGATCAACATCACGCTGCAAGGCCGCCACGACACCTACCCGAAGCGCCGCGGCATGACCCGCGTGCCCGAACTGATGGCCGCCGGCATCACGGTCGCGTTCGGCCAAGACTGCGTGATGGACCCGTGGTACTCGCTCGGTTCCGGCGACATGCTCGAAGTGGCGCAGATGGGCCTGCACGTGGCGCAGATGACATCTCAAGCCCAGATGCGGGCCTGTTTCGACGCGGTGACCGTCAACGCCGCGAAGATTCTCGGCCTCGACGGTTACGGCATCGCTCCCGGTCAGTACGCCGATCTTGTGCTGTTGCAGGCCCGCGACCCGGCGGACGCGATCCGCTTGCGGGCAAACCGCCTCATGGTGGTGCGGCGCGGCCAGATCGTGGCCCGAACACCGGCCGCCACCGCGAGCCTGAGCCTGCCCGGCCGCCCCGACACTGTGGACTGGGCGCTACGCCGTTGAACCGCGGCACTGGGGCCGCGCCGCTAGAATCGTTCGAAGCAAGAGACGCCAACAGGGACGGCCCCACCATGAAACTCATCGGTTCACTCACCAGTCCCTACGTGCGCAAGGTGCGCATCGTGATGGCCGAGAAAAAGCTCGACTTCCAGCTCGAACTGGAAGACGTGTGGGGCAATGACAAGATCCTCAAGTCCAACCCGCTCGGCAAGGTACCGTGTCTCGTGCTCTCGGGCGGCGAGGCAGTGTTCGACTCGCGCGTGATCGTCGAGTACCTCGACACCCGCTCGCCGGTCAGCCGGCTGATCCCCGAAAGCAGCCGCGAGCGCACCGAGGTGCGCACCTGGGAAGCGCTGGCCGACGGCCTGATCGACGCCGCGATCCTCGCGCGGCTGGAGCAGACCTGGCCCGGCCGCACGACTGAGCAGCGCAGCCAGGCCTGGGTCGACCGGCAGATGGGCAAGATCGACGCCTGCATCGACTCCATCAGCACCGGCCTGGCCGACAAACCCTGGTGTTCGGGCATTCACCTCTCGTTGGCCGACATCGCGGTCGGTTGCGCGCTCGGTTATCTCGACTTCCGTTTCCCTGCGGTTGCGTGGCGCGAGCCGCATGCGAACCTGGCCAGGCTGGCCGACAAGCTCTTCGCGCGCCAGAGTTTCATCGACACGCTGCCGCCGACCGGTTGAAGCGCATCTTCAGGGCTCGATCACCACGCTGAAGCTTTCTGCCTGCGCCATCGGCCAGTAGATGCTGAAGACTTTCTGCGTCATTTCGCCGCGCAGCAGCTCGCCGGGTTTCACGAACGGCAGCAGGTTCACCAGCAGCTTCACGCTGTGCTCGGCGCTGCGCCGAACGAGGTGGGCCGCGGTGATCTCGCTCGGGTCGTTCAGCCCGGCGGCCTGCACCAGCTCTTTCAGCGCCATCAGCGTGTTCATGTGGAAGTGGAACACCCGCTCCGACTTGGTCGGCACCACCAGCGCACGCTGGCGCTGCGGGTCTTGCGTGGTCACGCCCGTCGGGCAGTGGCCGGTGTGGCAGGTCTGGGCCTGAATGCAGCCGAGCGCGAACATGAACCCGCGCGCCGCATTGCACCAGTCGGCGCCGAGCGCGAGCATGCGCGCGATGTCGAACGCGGTGATCACCTTGCCGGCGCACCCCAGCTTGATCTGCTTGCGCAGGTTCAGCCCGACCAGCGTGTTGTGCACCAGCAGCAGCCCTTCCTGCAGCGGCGCGCCGACGTGGTCGGTGAACTCGACCGGCGCCGCGCCGGTGCCGCCTTCGGCGCCGTCGACGACGATGAAGTCGGGCGTGATGCCGGTCGCGAGCATCGCCTTGGCGATCGCGAACCATTCCCACGGGTGGCCGATGCAGAGCTTGAAGCCCACCGGCTTGCCCCCGGACAGGCTGCGCAGCCGCTCGATGAAATGCATCATCTCGATCGGTGTCTTGAACGCGCTGTGGCTGGCCGGTGAAACGCAGTCGACACCGGGTTCGACGCCTCGCGCCGCCGCGATCTCGAGCGTGACCTTCGGCCCCGGCAACACACCGCCGTGGCCGGGCTTGGCGCCCTGGCTCAGCTTCAGCTCGATCATCTTCACCTGTGGCTGAAC
>JAYVTD010000645.1:0-2144 GCA_043774765.1 Rhizobacter sp.
ACGGTTGATGCGCGAGCGCATCTCGAGCGCGCGATGCCAGCCGTGCACTGCAGCGGGGCGCTGCTCGGCTGCTTCGAACTCGGGGCGCCAGATCAGCGAGGCGTAGCCGAACACCCACAGGTCGCTTTCACCGCCCCAGGTGTCGATGGCGTCGCGCAGCATGCTGCTGGTATCGCGAACGCTCAGCGTCGAAAAGTCTGCGCTCATGGCCTGACTCTAGAATGAAAAATCGATGCGGAGGAGTTTTGAATGAACGAGCAGAACGACGAAGCGCAAAGTTATGCACTGATGGTGCTGGCCGGTCTGCTGGCCCTGGTGATCGGCGGCGTGCTGGCGCTCGCCATTTCGAGCACGCAGCGTGCCGAGCTTTCGGCCCGAGCCGCGGCAGCGACGAGCGCCATCGCCGGTGCCGACACGGCCGAGCCCGATGCGCGGGTCTATTTCGAAACCGGGTCGGATGCCTTGTCCAACGAAGCCCAGGCCGCGCTGACCCGCGCTGCCGACGCAGCGCGCGCCGACGGCAGCAAGAGCCTGCTGATCTCGGGCTTTCACGATGCCAGCGGCGACGCGGCCCAGAACGCCGAGCTCGCGAAGAAGCGCGCCATCGCGTTGCGCCATGCGCTCGAGGCCAACGGCGTCTCGCCCGACCGCCTGGTGCTCGACAAACCAGCGCTGACCGCCGATGGTACCGACGCGCGCGAAGCGCGGCGTGTCGACGTGCGCTTGCGCTGAAACCACGCTGTTATCGACCGCGGTTCTGCCGGTTCTGCCGGTTCGATGACGTTGCGCTTGACAAGTCACTTTTAAGTGACATACGATTGTCACCGAAAAGTGACAACAGGAGAGAGTCATGCAACGTCGATCCTTCATACGTCTGGTGGGTGGCGGCACGGTCGCCGCCGCAACGGCTTCGCTGGCGGGCTGTTCTACCGACTTTCCGGCCGAAGCGCTGGCCGCCTGGCAAGGCCCGGGCAACGAGCCTGATGTGCGCCGCTGGGCGCTGGGCCACGCGATCCTTGCGCCGAGCCCGCACAACCGCCAGCCCTGGCTTGCCGATCTGCGCGAAGCGAACGCCATCAGCCTGCACGTGGACCGCACGCGCCTGCTGCCCGAAACCGACCCGTGGTTCCGTCAGATGATGATCGGGCAGGGCACGTTCATCGAGGCGTTCGTGTTGGCCTTGCAGGCGCGCGGCCTCGCACCCACGGTCACGCTCTTTCCCGAAGGCGAGTTCAAGCCGCGCGAGGTCGACGACCGCCCGGTGGCGCGCGTGAGCTGGCTGCCCGATGCGCCGGCGCCAGCGCGCGACCCGCTGTTCGCACAGCTGCTTCAGCGCTGCACCGCGAAGATCGACTACGACATGGCCCGGCCGGTGCAGCCCGCCACGATCGAAGGGCTGAAGGCCGCGATGACCGACCCGGGCGTTCACTTCGATGCCAGCCTCGACGCCGCTCGCGTCGCCCGCTTGCGCACACTGTGCTGGGAGTCGGCGCGGGTCGAGCTGCTCACGCCGCGCACCGTGATGGAAAGCGTGCGCCTCACCCGCGTCGGCCCGGGCGAGATCGCGTTGCACCGCGACGGCATCAGCATCAACACGCTGGTGCCACGCATCGCCAACGCCGTGGGGGCCTTCGATCGCGAACACCCGCCCGAGGCCGGCAGCGCCGCCTACAAGCAGATGATGAGCCGCTTCGAAGGCCACACCCGCACTGCGATGGGCTTCGTGTGGCTTTCGACCCCGACGGTACGACATGCAGCGGGCGGCAGCGGGCGCAGCGCCGAAGTGGCTGCCGGCCGCGCCTACATGCGGCTGCAGCTCAAGGCCACCGAGCTCGGCCTGCAGATGCACCCGATGAGCCAGGCGCCGCAAGAGTTCGCCGAGATGCGAACGCACTACGACGAACTGCACCGCTTGCTCTTGAACAAGCCGGCGAGTGAGGAAACAGTGCAGATGTTCTGCCGCATCGGCCACTGCGCGACCACCCAACACCAGCCGCGCCGCGGGGTCGACGCGATCCTGCGCACCTGAACCCTGCCGCGGGCTGCCAGAATGGCCCGATGAATATCGCCGCCGCCTCGCCCCGCCCCGCGCCGCGCACCGGCCGCGACCGGGCCGCGACCGAGAAGCTGATCCTCGCCGCGGT
>JAYVTD010000646.1:0-6186 GCA_043774765.1 Rhizobacter sp.
GCGCGCGAGCGTGCCGACCGCGAGCTGGGCGAATCGCAACAGCGCCTGCGCGAGCTCGCGCAGCACTTGCAGACCAGCATCGAACTCGAGCGCGCCGCGATCGCGCGCGAGATCCACGACGACGTGGGCGGCTCGTTGACCGCGCTCAAGTTCGACCTGGCGTGGATCGCGCGCCATTCCACATCGGCCGAGGTGACGACACGGGTGAATTCAGCGCTCGAGACCGTCACGCTCGCGATCGATTCGAGCAAACGCATCATGCACAACCTGCGCCCGGCGATCCTGGAGCAGGGGCTGGTCGCGGCGCTGCAGTGGATCACGCTGCGTTTCGAAAAACGCACCGGCATCGAGTGCCTGCTGCGCCTGCCGCGCTACGCGCTCGAGTTCCCGGCCGGCGTGCCCCTGGTGGCTTACCGCACCGCGCAAGAGGCCCTGACCAACATCAGCAAACACGCACAGGCCAGCAAGGTCGAGCTCGACCTGTCGCTGGCCGGCGGTGTGCTCTCGCTCGAGATCAGCGACAACGGTCGCGGCCTGAACCAGGACGACCTGTCCAAGGTGCGTTCGTTCGGTATCCGTGGCCTGCGCGAACGCGCCGGCACGGTCGGCGGCTGGGTCGACCTGAGCAGCAGCCCGGCCGGCACCACCTTGATCCTGTCGGTCCCCTTGAATCTGGCAGGGAACGCTGATATACCGACCCATGCCGCACCCGATGCCGACGACCCCAGTCAGTGGGGCGGGCTCTGAGAGTGAACGCAGGACGCACGCATCCATGATCAAGGTACTTCTGTGTGACGACCACGCGCTGATCCGGCGCGGCATCCGCGACACGCTCTCCGACGCGCCCGACATCGAAGTGGTCGGCGAAGCCGGCGACTACGGCGAGCTGCGCACGTTGATGCGCGACGCCACCGCCGACGTGCTGGTGCTCGACATCAACCTGCCCGGCCGCAGCGGCCTCGACGTGTTGCACGTGTTGAAGGACGAAGGCACGAGCATGCGCGTGCTGGTGGTCTCGATGTACCCCGAAGACCAGTACGCGATCCGCGCGTTGCGCGCCGGCGCTTACGGCTACGTCAACAAGGGCGGCGACCCGGCATTGATCGTGGCCGCGGTGCGCACCGTGGCGCAGGGCCGCAAATACGTCACGCCCGAGATCGCGCAGATGCTGGTCGAAAGCCTGACCACGCCGCTGGCCGCGAACGCGCACGAAAAACTCTCAGACCGCGAGTTGCAGACGCTCGTGATGATCGCCTCGGGCAAGCGCCTCTCGGACATCGCCGAAGCACTCACGCTCAGCCCGAAGACCGTGAGCGTGTACCGCGCCCGCGTGCTCGAAAAACTGGGCCTGACCAACAACTCCGAGATGACGGTCTACGCCATCCGCAACGGGCTGGTGGGCGACGGCTGACGGGCAAAGGTGTCGCAGGGTGGCCGGCCGTTGCACGCCGGCGGCCCGGCCGCGGCTTGTGTCACGGTCGGCGCCGGTTTGGTTTGCCACGTGGGGGCGAAAGCCCTCACGATGCTGACTGGCAAGGCCCCCGCAAGGGCCCTGCACTTCGCAACCGCCGTCGTTTCCATGCCGTATTTCGAACCTGTCATCATCGCTGTGGCCTTCGGCCTGGCGTCCAGCCTGCTCTGGCTCGGCGTCGAAATGGCCGCGCTGGCCGCCACGCGGGCGATGCCGGTTTCGCTGGCGCTGACCAGCGTGGCGGCGCTGCTCGCGGCGTGTGGCCTGTGGTGGCCCGGCCACCTGCTGCCGGCTGACGCCGCACGCGGCACAGTCACGCTGCTCAACGTGCTGCCGGCCTTTGTGCTCGCAGTGTGCGCCGGGATGACTGGTGCCTGGGCCACGGGCCGCCGCAAGCTTTGGGTCATCGTCGGTGTCGTATTTATGCTGATGGCGGCCTATGGCCACGCGATGCTGGCCGCACCGGGGCTGTTCCGGCTGGCCCGCACGGCGGGTGGCCTCGGCGCCGGCGCCGCGCTGGCAACGCTTTGTGCCGCGCTCGTTGCCGCGCAACTGCGTTACGGCAACGCGCGCAGCGGCCCAGTGCTGCGGGTGGCCGCCGTGCTGGTAGCGGCTGCTGTCACCTGCCTGGGCGCCTTCGTGTCGGCGGCGCCGCTGAGCGCTGCCGTTGTGGTCTGGACCGAGTTGCTGATGCTTGGCGGGCTGATCGCTGTGGCCTCGGTATTGCGGCTGGTGCTCGGGCAAGGCGGCGCCACCGAACTGGAGGCGCCCGTGCGCAGCAGCGCACGCGCCGCGGCGGTGGACAACCTGACGGGCCTGCCGACGCGCCTGTACTTCGAATCGAAACTGACCGAGGCCGCGCGCAAGTGCCGCGACGGCGGCGCGCGGCTGGCGGTGTTCTTCATCGACCTCGACGGCTTCAAGCCGGTCAACGACACCTTCGGCCACAGCAGCGGCGACCGGGTTCTCGAGCAGGTCGGCGAGCGCCTGAAGGCCGTGGCCCGCGGTGCCAGCGTGGCGGCGCGGGTCGGTGGCGATGAGTTCGTGTTGCTGGCCCCCGCGGCGGGCGCACAGGCGGCCGCGGCGCAGATGGCCGCGCGTGTGATTGAGGCGCTGAGCCGGCCCTACCAGGTCGACGAACGCGAGGTCACGATCTCGTGCTCGGTCGGCATTGCGCTCTACCCCGAAGGCTGCAGCTCGAACAAGCTGATCGCGCGGGCCGATGCCGCGATGTACGCCGCCAAGCGCGCTGGCGGCTCGCGCCACTGCTTCTATTCGCGCGAGATGGACGCCGACGTTCAGCAGAACTTCGACATGCTGCGTGACCTGCGCGAGGCGCTCGTCCGCAACGAACTCGAACTGTTCTTCCAGCCCAAGGTCGACGCGCTCAGCGGCAAGGTCACCGCCGCCGAAGCGCTGATCCGCTGGAACCACCCGACCCGAGGCATGGTGATGCCGGGCGAATTCATTCCGCTGGCCGAACGCTCGGGCCTGATCGGCCCGCTCGGCGACTGGGTCATCGAAGCCGCCTGCAAACAGGCCCGGGCCTGGCGCGACAAGGGCCTGCGCATGCGGGTGGCGATCAACCTCTCGGCCTACCAGATGCGCCAGGACGACATCGCCGACCGCATCACCGACGCGCTGGCGCGTTACCGCATCCACCCCTCGCTGCTGACCTGCGAGATCACCGAGTCGGCGGCGATGGAAGACACGCTGGCCACGCAGGAAACCTTCCGCCGCCTCGGCGAGCTTGGCGCGCATTTGTCGATCGACGACTTCGGCACCGGTTATTCGAGCCTGAGCTACCTGCGCCAGTTGCCGGCACAGGAACTCAAGATCGACATGAGTTTCGTGAAAGATATCGAGAGCGGCGCCGACGCCCGCGCGGTCGTCGATGCGGTCGTCAAGCTCGCCCACGCTCTCGGCCTGAGGGTGGTGGCCGAGGGCGTGGAAAACACGCGCCAGCAGCAGATCCTGGTCGAGCTCGGCTGCGACGAACTGCAGGGTTACCTGTTTGCCAAACCGATGTCGGCACGCGCGCTGCTTCTGTGGGCAATCGGCGACCGCTCGGAGTCGGTGGCGTTCCGCGATTCGCTGTTCGGCGAAACCCGCCAGACCACACGCGAAATGTCGCGCCAGACCTTGCGTTCGGCCGCTTAAGCGGTCGAACGCCGCCGCACGCAGTCGAGGTAGGCCTGCCCGTCGGGCGGCAGGCCGCTGCGCTGCGAGGCCCAGATCATCTGGCCCAGGCATTCCATCACTTCGTGCTGCGCGTCGTGCGCCGAGCCGAGGCGATGGCGCAGCAGTTCGAAAGCCTGCTTGATGCCACGCGGCTGATCGATGCCGACCTGTTCGGTGATCGACAAATGCATCGACAGGTGCAGGAACGGGTTGCTGCGGCGGGCCTCCACGTCGAAGACCGCGGCCAGCGCTGCGTCAACGTCGGCCAGGTCGGTGTGGTATTCGGGGTGTTCTTTGATCCAGTCGGCGGCCTGGGCTTCGATCGGCGTCAAGGGCAGGCCAGCGACGTGCTTGCGCCGGGCCTCGCAGAAGAATCGCCTCACATCGTTCTGGCTCGGAGCAAACATCGCACAATTGTTGCGCGCTTTGCGCAAGCCTTTCGCCCACGAGAACCCATTCCCCCATGAACATCACGACCGAACAACTTTTCGACAACGCCCGCACCCACAACGGCTTCAAGGCCGAAACAATCCCCGAAGCCACGCTGCGCCAGCTCTACGAACTGCTCAAATGGGGCCCGACCTCGGCCAACTGCAGCCCGGCACGTTTCATCTTCGTCAGCTCGCCCACGGCCAAGGAAAAACTGCTGGCCGGCATGTCACCCGGCAACCAGGACAAGACCCGCAGCGCACCGGTTTCGGTGATCATCGGCATGGACATGGATTTCTTCGAGAAGCTGCCGCAGCTGTTCCCGCACGCTGACGCGAAGTCGTGGTTCGTTGGCAAGCAGCCGATGATCGACGCCACTGCGTTTCGCAATTCCAGCCTGCAGGGTGGTTATTTGATCCTCGCCGCGCGCGCGCTCGGGCTCGACTGCGGGCCGATGAGCGGTTTCGACGCTGCCAAGGTCGACGCAGCCTTCTGGTCCGGCACCAGCGTCAAGACCAACTTCATCTGCAACCTCGGCCACGGCGACGCGAGCAAGCTGTTTTCGCGCAGCCCGCGCCTGAGCTTCGAAGAAGCCTGCAGCATCGCCTGATCGGGGTGTGAGAAAAACCGCACGGCCGACACACGGGGTTACCTCCGTGTGCCTGGCGTTGCATCGGCGGGCGTTCTGCGGCAGCGCTTTCTGACTACCATCGCCGCTCGACTTGTCGATGTTGACAAGGGCACACCCGAGTGAAAACCGGGGTCGCAAAACCACCGGCCTGAAACCAGCGATGGTCAAGGCAGCGGGGTCGCCAACACACAAGGCTGCGCCGACTAGCGACACCTTGAAAAGCCCCGGGCACGCCCGAGGGTTGGCGACCACGCCGCACGGTGCCGCCGGGTCTCTCCGGCCGACCTCTCGTTTCGCCCTTGGGGGTGAAGACAAAGGCGGACCCCGAGCGTGAATGCTTCCGATGTTCCCGTGACGCGCACGGCGCGACAGCGCCGAAGTCTGCTGCTGGCCGGTGTGCTGGGCATCGGTCTGATCTCGGGCTGCACCACGACCAGCGTGCTGCTCGGCGCGGCCGGGGTGGCCACCGATTCGAGCCTGCCCTGGGCCATCGTCAAACACGTGCACGGCAAGCTCACCGAAGGTGACCCGACGCCGTGCGTGCTGCTCAACAGCGTGCAGCGGGCCTTGAACGAACGCTGCGGCGAGTTCGTGCCCGGTAGCCTGAAGACCGAAGACGTTCAACGCTCGGGCCTGTCCATCTGCCCGCTGACGGTCGCGGCGCGCGACCCGCGGTTCTGGCCCGTGCTGCCCGAACTGCTGGCCAAAGGCGCCCAGCCCGAACGCTGCACCCGCTCGCCGCTGGTGGCGCTCGCCATCGCGCAGCCGTGCCCGGAGTTCGAGACCGCCAGCCCCGAGGTGCTGCGCTCGCTGACCTGGCTCGCCGAAGCCGATGCTCGCGCCATCGACCATGATGTGGTGCGCCTGCTGAGCTGCCCGAGCGCACGCCTCGCAGGGCTCGACGAGGTGCTCGACAAGTGGCAGGCGCAGGGCGAGCTGCCGACCGGCACGCTTGGCTTCAGCCCGCTCGGTGCATTGCACCCGGAGCACCTTGACACACCGCTGGCGCGCGCGCTCGAAGCGCAGGGCCACACCGCGCAGGCCGCGCTCGGTGCCTACGCTGGTGCGTTGCCCTCGGGCTTCGAGCTGGCCTTGCGCAGCAGCCACTGGCGTGCACTCGACTGGTGGCTGGCACGTGCGCCGCAGCTCGCCAACCGCGTGCCACCGGCCCAGGGCAACCAGTTGCCATGGCTGCCGCTGGCGCGGGTGCTGGCGCCGAACTTCCTGGAGCACCCGGATACACAGACCGAGATGGTCGAGTACCTGATGGCCCGCGGCGCGAGCCCGTGGCAACGTCTGCCGGCCGACCCGAGCCGCTCGGTCGTGCACCTGGCGATGGAGATCAAGAGCCCGATGCTGCTGCTGCTCGACCCGCCACCGGCGCCACGAATAACCGTGGTGGCCGGCAGCGACGCCACCGCAGCACGACCGCGTTAGGCTGTCCCGCCCGCGCCGGGCGCCGCCATGTTCACGC
>JAYVTD010000647.1:0-3466 GCA_043774765.1 Rhizobacter sp.
TGGGCGCACCGGGACTTCTGGTCCGCACCGCGGGCAGCAGGTCCCTGATGTTGCCCTCACCCAGCATCCAGTCGAGGATGAAGCCGTCGAAACGGGACGTCTCCAGTGCCGCCAGGAGGTGTTCGCCCGTCCGGTACGAGATGGCGTCGAGCCCCTTCTCGCGCAGGAACTGGACGATGCTGGCCGCCAGGTCGTCGTCGTCGTCGACGATGGCCACGCGTCTTGGGGGCGCCGCCTCGAAGATCAGGCGCTTGATCTCGTGGGCCTGGCGCTCGCCGGCCTCCGCGAGCGGCACGACGTTCCAGTGGTCGGCCGACTCCCCAGCGACGGCGACGAGGGGGCCGATGCGTGTCTTGGGTGGCGCCTGCGGGCCGAGCCAGATCGAACAGGGGAGCGCGATGCCACCGAGATGCAGCGTCGCCTGATGGCCCACGTCGTCGACGAGCGTTGCGAGCAGTCCGAACAGCGGTTCGCCGAAGTGCGAGGCGAGCCGCTTGATCTCGTCGACGTTCCACGGGCTTTCACCCGTCATCCGTCGGCGTACCTGCTGGTAGGACATCTCAACGGCGGCCTGGAGCGTTGCCAGCCGCTGCCTCTCGGGAACCGCATGCCTGTCGAGGACGGCGAGGATCGCCTTCGAGATAGGCAGTCTGGGCTCGCCGGAACCGGAATCTTGATCCATGTGTTGGACTCTTCTGCTGGTCCTCGAGGTCGGGAAACCGTCGGCGAGTGTACGGCGCGCATTGCGGTGCGAACCCGAAGCCGACCTCCTGCGAGTGTCTTGTATCAGCGAAGCAACGACAAGAAGCGTCTAAGTACATGAGACGTCGCATGATCATTCGTTAACGAAAAATGTAAAAATGCGGGACACCGATCCATGATGGATTGGTGTCCCGCGAGGGTCGAACTTCGCTGCGCCGGTCAACCAAGACCAGTGCAGCCGGGGTTCACGCCGCTTCTGCGAGGGTGTCCCATTCGGCCTTCGATTGCTCGAGCAGCCTGCCGCCCAGCGCCTCGAACTCGGTGGCGCGGTCGTAGTCGTCCACGTCCTGGGCAAAATGCGTCACGGCGTTGACCAAGCCATAGGCCGAGAGGTCGCCGCCTTCGATCAGGTGGCGCAGCAGGCCGGACCGCTCGCCTTCGTTGAGAAGGTAGCGGGTCCCGACGACCTCGATGGTCCGCACCGGGTCGCCCTTCAGGCGGATGCCCATCGTGCGGCGCATCTTCTCGGCGATCTGCTGGAAGGTCGCTTCCGACACGGCGGCCTCGACCACATCGCGGACCTTCAGGAAGAAGGCCTTGTCCTCGGCCTGCAGCGTGTCGTCCCTGAACACCGTGACTTCGTCGGAGGACGCATCGCTCATGCGGCCCACGTGCGTCTTGCGCATCGCGCGGTCGGCCGCGATCAGGCCGTTGCGGCAGATCAGGCGGTAGACCAGCGGCTGGACCGAGAGCGTGCCCTGGCCCACCTCGGAATTGCTGATCACCACGCCGGCCTGGACGATGTCGCCGGGCTGGATCTCGATCTGCACGCGCGGCGTCACCACCTTCAGGTACAGGCGC
This sequence comes from Rhizobacter sp., assembly GCA_043774765.1. Lineage (GTDB taxonomy): Bacteria > Pseudomonadota > Gammaproteobacteria > Burkholderiales > Burkholderiaceae_C > LMDS01. Next base: position 1,564 of record JAYVTD010000647.1, read on the forward strand.
GTCGGCGTGAGCTCGGTGGATTCGAACCTGGCGTCGGGCAGGCGCTGCAGCATCGGCAGCACGTGCTCGCACAGGTCGTAGTTGTCGAGCCGGCGGTAGCGGTCGGACAGGAAGGCGCGCGCCTGGCCGTCCAGGGTACGCACCATGCGCAGTTCCGGCTCGTGGTGCAGCCAGGTGTCGACATTGCGGTCCAGCAGCGGCGCCTGCTCGTTGCGCATGCGCTCGAAGTAGGCGAACGGGATCTTCAGCTTGTCGGCCACCTGCCGGCGGAAGAGTTCCGTGGTGGGATACGTCTTCATGCCGTCCGGCGTCTCGACGCGGATGCGGGTGCTGCCGTCGGCAGCGGTCTCGTGGTGCATCAGGCCGGTGGGCACGATCATGTCGCGCTTGCTGGCCAGCTGGCGCTCGAGTTCGGTTGCCAGGGCAACCAGGGAACGTCCGGTCTTCATGGAAATGCTCCAGATGAAAAGCGGTGACGCCATCGCCCCTGCGGGGGCTGCGTCCCCGCGGGGTGGTGGTCCGGGAAGTCCGCAAGGACAGGCCGGGCCGGGATGTACGGTGACGCCAGGGTCGCCGTCGGGATTCGTGTGCTGCTTGCGCCGCGTGTGCGGCCTGGTGCGGCAGCTGCCAGTCGGGAAATCGGGAACCCTCGTCGCTGGGTCCGCCGGGGCGGGCCCACTGAAGAGGGGCGGCGTGGGCTGTCTGCTACGACAGGAACCCCACGCCGCCCTGGAAATGGCTATGCCGCTCGCCTCGAGGTGGCGAGGCGGGCGAGCCAGATGTCGGCCCAGTCGGTGCCGTTCTGTCTGGGGACGAACACCTGGACCTCGCGGGTCGGGCGATCCGGTTGATCCTGGTCGGCGCCCGCCAGCTTTCTGGCGTCGCGTTTCAGGCGGTGCGCCAGGGCATAGGCCGAGGCCTGGCCGTCGAATTCGGCGCTCGCGTCGTTGTCCGCGTAGATGCTGACGCGGGCGACCGGGTCCGGGATCCAGAGCTTCTCCAGGTTCCCGCAATTCAGCGCGGCCCAGACCGGCTTGCCGGTGCTCAGGTGCACCGCCAGCGCCGTCTCGATGCCTTCGGCCACGGCAAGTTCGTCACCCGGCTCGAATAGCCTGACGGCCGCGCCGTTGATGCCGGACGACAACACCTTGCGCGACTGCGCGCCCAGCGCCTTGCGACCGTCCCTCAGGTAGGTTCGGTGCAGGGTGACGGCATGTCCGTCGCTGCCCTGCACAACGGCCAGCATCGCCGGGTACTCGGCGATCTTCTTCGACCGCTGCTGCCCGGCCGGCTTCTCGAAATAGCCCAATGCCGGATGGAAGCGCAACGTGCGCGGGTAGGCAGACAACTGCAGCCCGCGGTTGCGCAGGTAGCGGTCCACCTCGTCGCCCTGTGTGACGGGCCTGGCTTCGTGCCAGATGTGCTGGCACAGACGCTTCATCTTCTCCGGCGACGGGCCGCCGGGCAACTGCGCCGTCGCGGCGCGCACGGCGCCCAGCTGCCTTTCCAGCCGGGCGAGCAGTTCGCCGAACTTCAGCCCCAGCGCTCCTTGAGCTAGCTTCAGGCCGCCACCGGCACCGCAAGAGCGGCAGTGGTAGTTGCCTTCGCCGAATTTGTCGGTGTACTGGAACCGGTCGGTGCCGCCACACAGCGGGCACGGCTGATTCTTGCCGTTGAGGATGCGCTCGTCGACGCCCAGCGCCCCAAGCAATGGGGTCCAGTGACCATGCGCGCGGGCCTTGAGGTCCCTGACGCGCGATTCGAAATCATCGTTCATGATGTCCTCGATTCGATGTTGATGTCACACCGCTGCGGTGCTGCCACAGGCCCGGCGACGGTGTCGTCGCCGGGCCCGTGCTGCTGCAGCCCGCATGGATGCCGCATGGGTGTCAGCCGCAGCTGC
>JAYVTD010000648.1:0-2147 GCA_043774765.1 Rhizobacter sp.
CATCACGACCAGCACCTCGCGCACCAGCGCGCGCGCGCCGCTCATGCGGATCGAGACGACCAGCTCGCGCAGCAGCACTTCGCGCGGTACGAGTTCGAGTGACCAGCGTTCGGCGCTGCCGGTGACGCTCGGCTTGAAGTGTTTTTCGAGCGCTTCGCGGTTGCCGGTGAGCGTGCCGCGGATCGCCTCGAAGATCAGCGAGGCTTCGGGTGCGGCGTCGAGCGAGAGCGTGCGACTGCGGCTGCCCTGGCTCATCGTCACGCTGTTGCCGACGACCTTGACACTCTCGCGCCGCGGCTTGATCGTTTCGCGCACGAAGGTGTCGGGCGCTTCGAAGGCGATGCGGCCCGACGACACAAGCGTGCGCTCGAGCATCTGCACCGTGCGCTGCTCGACGAAGCTGCCTTCGCCGGCCTTGACCTGGGCGAGCGTCTGCATCAGCTGCACCAGCGTGAAGCCGGCCTGGGCGCGGGCGAGTGGGGCGCAGCCCAGCCCCGCAAGCGCGATCAGTGCATGGCGGCGGTCAGGTAGAGGCGGCATCGGGGGCCCAGAAGTCGAAGAAGTTGAACCAGTTGTACGGCGACTCGCGGCACAGCGATTCGAGCAGCGCCACGTAGGTGCGCATCGCGTGCTGGATGCGCTCTTCTTGCTCGGCCGCGCCACCGGCGGGGTGTTCGCGAAAGTCGGCCAGTTCGGTGAAGCGCAGGTCGTAGCGGCGGCCGCCCTGGTACAGGCCGGTCATGAAGATCGACTGCCTGCGCAGTATCGCTGCGAGGCGAAAAGGTCCGTCGGAAAAACGCGCCGGCGCGCCGAGAAAGGGCAGCATGACCGTGCGCGAACGCTCCGACGACGCGGCGCCCGGCAGCAGCCGGTCGCCGAGCAGGCCGGCGATGCCGCCCTGGTCGAGCCAGTCGCGCACTTCGAGCATCGCGCCCGGCCGGCCGAGCGCGATCGTGCGCAGCTTCATTTCGGGCGCAATGGCCTTGAGCGTGGCGTTGATCAGGCGCGCGTTGTCTTCGTACATCAGCATCGCGACGTGAATGCCGTGCTCTTCGCCGACGGCGCGCAGTGCCTCGAAGCTGCCCAGGTGCGCGCCCACCATCAACGCGCCCTTGCCGCTGGCGACGGGCAAGTCGATCGCTTCGGTGCCGATGGCGTGCACGTCGAAGGCTTCGAAACGTTCCTGCAAGAAGTAGACACGGTCGAGGATGGTGGAAGCAAAACAGTGGATGTGGCGGTAAACGTGGGTCCAGCCCACCTCGTGCCCTAACGCGCGCGCCAGGTACTGCGCCGACGCGCGCCGCGCCGCGCCGTGCACCAGCAAGAAATAAATCGTGATCGGGTGCAACACGAGCCGCGCCACGCGCCGGCCGGCCTTGATCGCGATCCAGCGCATCGTGCTCAGCACCCACAGGTTGCTGCGCTCTTCGTGCGCTGACCAGTGCGCGGCGCCCGCGCGCTCGGCCGGCGTGCTCACCGCGAGGCACCCGTTTCAAAGTGGCCCGACGCGACCAGACGCGCGTCGCCCCACACCTCGAAACGCAGTGTGCGTTCCGCGGCCGTCAGCTGCAGCACGAGCTCGGCGCCGGGGCGCACCGGAGCCAGGAATTTGGCGGCACCGATCCGCGGCGCGTCGCCGACGAGCGCGGCCAGCGCCGGCTCGGCGAGCGCTGCTTCGAGCACTTCGGACAGCAGCACCACGCCGGGCAACAGCGGCTGGCCGGGGAAGTGGCCGGCAAACGTGGGGTGCTCGTGCGCGACCCGCAAGACGAGGCTGTGCATGGGCGTTCAGCCGCGCGGCTTGTTCGGCGACGGCACGCGCTGCGACGCCTGCTCCAGTGCCGCGGCCGCCCAGGTGTTGAACGGCCCGGTGGGCAGCTTGCCGGTGGGCTCGCGCGGCAAGGCTGGCACTTTGACCACTCGGCGCGGCAGAAAGGCCGCGTCGATCCGCTGGCGCAGCGCACCGAGGATGCGCTCGTGCAGTGTGGCGGGGGCGAGCTCGGGCGCGACCACGAACGCGGTCAAACGCACGATGCCGTGCGCCGGCACGACGGGCGGCAGCCAGAAGCTGCCGTCGTGGATGCCCGGGATCGAGTTCAGGTGGTAGTTCAGGTGCGACAGCGAGCTGCGTTTGCCGGCGATGTTGA
>JAYVTD010000649.1:0-5049 GCA_043774765.1 Rhizobacter sp.
CACGGTGTACACACGCACGCCGCGGTCGGCCGCCATCTTCGCCGCTTCCATCGGGTCGGGGCCGGTGGTGCGCTGGCCGTCGGTCAGCATGATGATCGCAGCCGACCCATAGGAGCCGGGCTGCACCGGCGTGAAGTCGGTCGGAGTCTTGTCGTTCGGGCCCGGCGGCATGTTGCGTTGCCCGGTGATCTGCGACAGATCGATGCCGGCCTCGGGGAAGATCGTGGCCAGCGACAGCACGATGCCGCTGCCGGTGGCAGTGCCGCGTTGCAACTGGAAGCGGTCGATCGCGGCACTCACGTCGTCGCGGCTCAGCGTGGGTGCCTGAACCACGGCGGCGGTGCCGGCGAACTGCACCACGCCGATGCGCACGCTGCGTGGCAAGTCGGTGAGGAAGGCTTTGGCCGCGTCCTTGGCCGCGGTGAAGCGGTCGGGCAAGACGTCGGTGGCGCGCATGCTGCCCGACACGTCGATGGCCAGGATGATGGTTTCCTGCTGCGACGGCAAGCTGATGATCGCCGTCGGCCGCGAGGTGGCGAAGAGCAGCGCGCTGAGCGCCACGAGCAGCAAGGCCGGCGGCAGGTGGCGGCGCCAGGCCGCACTCTTGCCGATTGCTTCCTTCACGAGGGTGAGGTTGGCAAAACGGATCGCCGTCTTCTTGCGCCGGCGCAGCAGCCACACGTAGAGCAGCACCAGCAGCGGCACCACGATCAGCAGCCACAGCATCTCGGGCCAGAGGAAGTTCATCGCAGGTTTCATGACAAGCTCCCGGCCATCGGGTACGTTGCCCGACCCCCCGAGGGGGTCTCGCCGGGCTTGGGGCGGCCCGGCGCCCGGCGCGTCGCGTCAGACAGAACGAGGCTCATGTCGCTGCTCCGCTCCAGGAAGTCAGGTGCGTCGGCGTGCCGGCACGTTGCGGCTTGCCGCTCCAGTTGGCGAGGCGGCTGCGCTGCTTGCGCAGGTCGGCAAAACGCAGGATCGCGTCCAGCAGGTCGTCGTCGGTCGCGAGCTCGAGCGTGTCGACACCGGCGCGTGCGAGCGCTTCCAGCAGATGGGTTTCGCGTTTCACCGCAGCGGCAGCGAAGCGCTTGCGAAAACCGCTGTCGTGCGTGTCGACCACGATCTGCTCGCCGGTCTCTGAATCACGCATCGTCACGAGGCCGAGGTCGGGCAGTTCCATCTCGAGGGGGTCGAACAGGCGCACGGCGGTCACTTCATGGCGCGTGGCGAGCTGGGCCAGCGCCTTCTCCCAGCCGGGTGTGCTGATGAAGTCGGAGATCACGAACACGGTGCTGCGGCGTTTGACGATGCGTTGCCCCGCCAGCAGCAGCTCGCGCAGCTGAGTCACACCACCGGCTGATTCCGCCGGCCGCTGCGCCATGCGCTGCAGCAGGTTGAGCACGTGCAGGCGCCCCCCACGCGCCGGGATCACGGTGTCGACATCGTTGCCGTAGAGCAGTGCGCCGACACGGTTGCCGTGGCGCGTGAGCAGCCGCGCCAACACGCCGGTGAATTCGCGTGCGACGCTGCGTTTGTTCATGTCGCCGGAGCCGAAGTCGGCGCTCGCGCTCAGGTCGACGAGAAACCACGCCGCGAGTTCGCGGTCTTCGGTGAACTGGCGCACGTAAGGTGTTTGCAGCCGCGCCGTCACGTTCCAGTCGATGTGGCGCACGTCGTCGAAGTGCTGGTACTCGCGCAGGTCGGCCAGGTCGAGGCCCGCGCCGCGCCACAGCGTGCGGTAGTCGCCCTGCAGCAGGCCGTCGAGGCGGCGGATCACCGTCCACTCCAGGCGCTTCAGCAGGGCTTCGGAGCCCTGCCCGCGTGGACCGTGGGCTTCGGAGCTGGGTCCTGCTGCCGTGGCTTCGCTCATCGCTTCACTCGCCGTTGGCCTCGGGGGCCAGTGGTTTGTCGGGCACCGGGATCTTCTTCATCACCTTCTGCACGATCTGGTCGGCGCTGAGGCCGTCGGCGAGCGCTTCGTACGACAGCACCAGGCGGTGGCGCAACACGTCGCCGACGAGGCCGGTCATGTCTTCCGGCAAGGCATAACTGCGCCCGCGCATGAAAGCCAAAGCGCGCGCCCCCTCGATCAGGCCGATGGTCGCGCGCGGGCTTGCGCCGTAGGTGAGGTACTTGGCCAGGTCGGCCAGGCCGTAGCGGTCGGGCCGGCGCGTGGCGCTGACCAATCTGACGGCGTATTGCATCAGCGACGGGTCGACATACACCTTGCGGCATTCCTGCTGCAACTCGGCGAGCTGACTCATGCTGGCCACGGCCGAGACCACGGTCGTCGGCCCGGTGACACGCTGCGCGATCACGAACTCTTCTTCTTCGCTCGGGTAGTCGACCAGCACCTTGAGCATGAAGCGGTCGACCTGCGCTTCGGGCAGCGGGTAGGTGCCTTCGGTCTCGATCGGGTTCTGGGTCGCCATCACGAGGAAGGGTTCCGGCACCTTGTGCGTTTCACCGGCGATCGTGACCTGGCGCTCCTGCATCACTTCGAGCAGCGCACTCTGCACCTTGGCCGGCGCGCGGTTGATCTCGTCGGCCAGCAGCAGGTGCGTGAACACCGGCCCGAGCGAGGTGCTGAACTCGCCGGTGCGCGGGTTGAAGATGCGTGTGCCCACGAGGTCGGCCGGCACCAGGTCGGGCGTGAACTGGATGCGCTTGAACGTGCCGCGCAGCGTGGCCGCGAGGGTCTTCACCGTCAGCGTCTTGGCCAGGCCCGGCACGCCTTCGACGAGCAGGTGGCCTTGCGCGAGCACCGCGACCATCACGCGTTCGAGGAAGTGGTCCTGCCCGACGACGACACGTTTGACTTCGTAGAGGATCTCCTCCATCAACGTGGCGGCCCTGTGGTTGTTCCCTGTTTGCATTCGGTGTGCTCGATTGAAGTTCAGAACGGTGGCATGCCGGCCGCGGCCGCCGCGCTTTCGATCGGTACCGCAAAACCGATGCCAATGAACACCCGCTGGCGCGACGGGTTCAGGATGGCGGTGACGATGCCGACCACCTCGCCGTCCATCGTGACCAGCGGCCCGCCCGAGTTGCCCGGGTTGGCGGCGGCATCGAACTGGATCAGGTTGCTCAGCATCTGCCGGCCTTCGGGCGAGCGAAGCTCGCGCTTTAGCCCCGAGACCACACCCGACGACACCGAGGGCCCGATGCCGAACGGAAAGCCCACCGCCACGACACCATCGCCGGGCGAGAGGTTGGCGGTCGAGCGCATCGTGGCGGCTTCCAGGTCGTCGGGGATGGTCTTGGCGCGCAGCACTGCCAGGTCGTTCTGCGGCTGCGTGCTGACGAGCACGGCCTCGGACTCGGTGCCGTCCATGAACGTGACCTTGATGCGCCTGGCGCCGCTGATGACATGCAGGTTGGTCAGGATGGTGCCGTTGTCGATGATGACCACGCCCGAGCCCACGCCGCGCTCGGCCGAACCGTTGGCCTTGTCGTCGCTGCCGTCGTCGCCTTCGGTCATCAGCCCGACCACGCGCACCACCGAGCCGATGACGGCGTCATAGGCCTTGGTGGCCGGCGAGGGCAGCGGTTTTTCGTCGAGCGACTGGCGCATCGCAGCGTCGATCTGCTTCATCGTGAGGGCCGGCTCGCGGGGCCCGAAGCCACCGTTGAAGAGCAGCGCACCAATCACCAGCAAGGCCACCGAAGCGGCCCAGAGCCGGCGCTCGTGGCGGCCTGCAAAGGCGCGCAGGCGCGATATTCGGGCGGGGGGCGGGCTGGCCGGGGCGGCGGTGGCTGGGGCGGCGGTAGCCGAGGCCCGTGAGCGGCTGTAAAGCGGTGCCTTTTTCATCATCTGCATCCCGATTGGCGCATGTGACTCGACCCGTTGTGGCGCACCGGCGAGACCGGCCCCGGGTGCTGCGATGCAACGGTAGCACGGTCGGGCAATTCCTGTCTCGGCGCACGGCATGGCGACCGGCGCGCGCAAGGCATGATGCCGGTCATGTGGACCGACACGCACTGCCATCTCGACGCTCCGGAGTTCGATGCCGACCGCGACAGCGTGGTCGGCCGCGCCCGCGCGGCCGGCGTGGCGCAGATCGTGGTGCCGGCGGTGGAGGTGGCGAATTTCGAGACCGTGCGGGCGCTGGCGCACCGGCACAACTTCAGCTATGCGCTCGGCATCCACCCGCTGTGCACCGGCCGCGCGCTCGAAGGCGACCTGCAAAGACTGCACGAAGCGCTGCGGGCTCATCGCGGCGACCCGCGGCTCGTGGCCGTCGGTGAAATCGGCCTCGACCACTTCGTGCCCGGCCTCGACCCGAAGCGCCAGGAGCAGTATTACGGGGCCCAGCTCGAACTGGCCCGCGAATTTGCGTTGCCCGTGATCCTGCATGTCCGGCGTTCGGCTGACACCTTGCTGAAGCACCTGCGCACGGCCAAGGTGTGTGGCGGCATTGCCCACGCATTCAACGGCAGCGAGCAACAGGCGCTTGCGTTCGTCGGCCTCGGCTTCAAGCTCGGGTTCGGTGGCGCGATGACCTTCGAGCGGGCTTTGCAGCTCCGCCGCCTCGCGCAAACCCTGCCGATGGAAGCGATCGTGCTCGAAACCGACGCCCCCGACATACCGCCGCGCTGGCTCTACCGCACGGCAGCGCAGCGCGCGGCCGGCGAGACTTCGCGCAACGAACCGGGCGAGCTGCCGCGCATCGCCGCCACGCTGGCCGAACTGCGCGGCCTGTCGCTGCAGCAACTCGCTGCGGCCACTTCGGCGAACGCGTGTTTCGCCTTGCCCGGCCTGGCCGCCTTGACCTGCCCCTCGAACGACTGATGGCCGGGCTGCTGCAAGGCCTGGGGCCGGTCGTGGGTGCGAACACACGCCTCGTCGTGCTCGGCAGCTTCCCGGGCGTCGCTTCGCTTGTGGCGCAGCAGTACTACGGCCACCCGCGCAACCACTTCTGGCCGATTCTCTCGGCGATCTGGAAGCTCGATCTGATGCCGTTGCCGTATGCAAAACGCATCGAGGCGATGCGTGCGCGGGGTGTTGGCCTGTGGGACGTTTACGCCAGCTGCGAGCGTGAAGGCAGC
>JAYVTD010000650.1:0-2215 GCA_043774765.1 Rhizobacter sp.
TGTACGCCACCAACTTCGGCGGCGGGCAGGTCGACATCACGAGCGGCAAGTTCGTGTTCTCGGCGAGCGAAGCGTTCTGGGTCGAGAACGGCAAGATCCTCTACCCGGTGAAGGGCGCGACCATCATCGGCAACGGGCCGGATGCCCTCACGCGCGTCAGCATGATCGGCAACGACATGAAGCTCGACACGGGCGTGGGCGTGTGCGGCAAGGAAGGCCAGAGCGTGCCGGTGGGCGTGGGCCAGCCGACGCTGCGGATCGACCGGCTGACGGTCGGCGGCACGGCCTGATTCCGCCGGCCACGATTCGGCGTGCTACATTCGCGGCCATGCTTTTCCGCCCCGCCTGCTTTTTTGCGTACTTCTGGTTCTCGCACCGCTCGGCGGCCGGAGAGGCAAGCGCACACACAAAGTAGACAGCGCAACGAATCTCCAGAAACCGCCGGGCTCACCCCCGGCGGTTTTTTTTCGTTTGTGCGTTTTTCAAGAACACAGCCCAGGAGCCAACCGCCATGACCACCCCATCCAACACCCCCAGCGAGGGTTGGTATGCGCAAACCGAACGCACCAGCCAGACCGACGACCAGAGGATCAAGGACGTGATGCCGCTGCCGCCGCCGGAACACCTGATCCGCTTCTTCCCGATCGCCGGCACGCCGGTCGAGACGCTGATCGGCGACACACGCGCCGCGATTCGCAAGATCATGCAAAGGAAGGACGACCGGCTGCTCGTGATCATGGGGCCGTGCTCGATCCACGACCCGGTGGCCGCCGTCGAGTACGCGCGCAAGCTCAAGCCGATGCGCGACAAGTACGCCGGCACGCTCGAGATCGTGATGCGGGTGTACTTCGAGAAACCGCGCACCACCGTCGGCTGGAAGGGCCTGATCAACGACCCCTACCTCGACGAGAGCTACCGCATCGACGAAGGCCTGCGCATCGGCCGGCAACTGCTGCTCGAGATCAACCGGCTGGGCATGCCGGCGGGCAGCGAGTTCCTCGACGTGATCTCGCCGCAGTACCTGGGCGACCTGATCTCCTGGGGCGCGATCGGTGCGCGCACCACCGAAAGCCAGGTGCACCGCGAGCTGGCCTCCGGCCTCTCGGCACCGATCGGCTTCAAGAACGGCACCGACGGCAACATCAGGATCGCCATCGACGCGATTCAGGCGGCGTCACGCCCGCACCACTTCCTGTCGATCCACAAGAACGGCCAGGTCGCGATCGTCGAAACGAGTGGCAATACCGACTGCCACGTGATCCTGCGCGGCGGCAAGACGCCCAACTACGACGCCGCGCATGTGGCCGCAGCCTGCAAGGAGATCGAAGCGGCCAAGCTCGACTGCACGCTGATGGTCGATTGCAGCCACGCCAACAGCAGCAAGCAGCACGAGCGCCAGGTCGACGTGGCGCGTGACGTGGCGGCACAGATGAAAGCCGGCAACCGCTGCATCTTCGGCGTGATGGTCGAAAGCCACCTCGTGGCCGGGGCGCAGAAGTTCAGCGCCGGCAAGGACGACCCGGGCAAGCTGGAATATGGCAAGAGCATCACCGACGCCTGCATCGGCTGGGAGCATTCGCTGGAGGTGCTCAGCGTGCTGAGCGAGGCGGTGCAGGCGCGTCGCAAGAGCAAGTAAGCTGCGGCGCAGGGATGTAAGCCAGGTAAGGCCGGGAAATTGTGCTGGCCCAGGGGTCGCGGTGTCGGTTCAATGGAGGTTCGACCCATTGCTCAGGAGAGCGCTTCATGACCCAGCGTTTCCGGTTCCTGCCGGTGGCCGCCGTGGCAGGTTTGCTGGCGGTTTCCGCCGCGACTGCCTTCGCGCAGACTCAGGCACCGACGGCCGACGCCGGCGCGCGAGAGAGACTGGCGCTCGAGGCGGCATTCAATCGCGCCGACGCCAACGGCGACGGCAAGCTGTCGCGCGACGAAGCCGGGCACCTGCCCGCCATCGCGCTCAAGTTCGACGACCTGGACACGAACAAGGACGGCTTCCTCAGCATGGAAGAGTTCAACGCCGTGCTGAACACGCCCGCGGGCTAGCGGCCCGCCGCGGCTTCGGTCAGTTGGCGTCGCGTGCCAAACGCTCGCTCTTCCAGTAGACGTCATCACCACCCAAGCCATCGAGGTTGGCGCGGTTGAGCACACGGGCCAGCACGAACAGCAGGTCGCTCAGACGGTTCAGGTAGTGGCGCGGTTCGGCGCGCACCTTGTCGAC
>JAYVTD010000651.1:0-3568 GCA_043774765.1 Rhizobacter sp.
ACGCCTCGGCGGCCCGCAGGGCCTGGCGTGGATGGCGTTGTGCATTGCGCTGTGCGTGCCGCTGTGCAACGTGGCCGCGGTCTGGCCGCTGGCGCGCCATGGCGGCCATTCGTACGGGCGCGAGCTGCTGCGCAACCCGCTGATCCTGAGCACGGTGGCCGGCCTGATCGCCAACCTGGCCGGGCTGAGGTTTCCCGAGGCGGTGGCGACCACGCTCCAGCGCATCGGCCTGGCTGCCTTGCCACTCGGTTTGATGGCGACCGGTGCGGGCTTGCACTTCGGCCGGCTGAAGGCGGCACCGGGGCTGGCTTCGGCCTTCATGGCGGTGCGCCACGCCGTGCTGCCGGCGCTGGCGATCGGCCTCACGGCGGCGCTGGCGCTGCCACCCGAGCAGCGCACGATCGTCGTGCTGTTCGCCGCGCTGCCGACCGCATCGAGCGCCTACGTGCTGGCCGCGCGCATGGGCGGCGACGGCGGCTATGTGGCCGGGCTGGTGACGCTCTCGACGCTGCTCGGCATGGTCAGCGTGCCGCTGTGGCTGGCGGTGCTGGCGGGCTTGCAGTAGCCGCTTGGGCCAGCGCCCAGCTGATGTGCTCGCGCACCAGTTCGCTGGCAGCTTCGCGCTGGTGCACGAGTTGTTTCACGATGCTCTCGGCGCTGACGCCATCGGCCACCCGCAGCGCATTGCCCAGCGCCACCGCGAGGTTGCGCTGCCAGCGCTCGAAGCCGATGCGCCGGATCGGGCTGCCTTCAGTGCAGCGCAGGAACTCGGCTTCGTTCCACGACCACAGCGCCAGCAAGGTCGCGTTGCCGACCGAAGCGCGCACGTCGAAGTCGGGCAGGCGGCTCGCCTTCGCGTACTTGTTCCATGGGCACACGAGCTGGCAGTCGTCGCAACCATAAATGCGGTTGCCGATGAGCGCGCGCAACTCGACGGGAATAGGCCCGACGTGTTCGATCGTCAGGTAAGAAATGCAACGCCGCGCGTCGAGCCGGTAAGGCGCCACGATGGCCTGCGTCGGGCACACGTCGATACAGGCACTGCAACTGCCGCAGTGCGCGTCGGCCGGCTCGGTGAGCGGCAACGCGAGGTCGACGTAGATCTCGCCCAGGAAAAACATCGAACCCGCGTCGCGGCTCAGAGCCAGCGTGTGCTTGCCACGCCAGCCGATGCCGCTCTTCGAGGCGAGCTCCACCTCAAGCACCGGCGCCGAGTCGGTGAACACGCGGTGGCCGAACGGCCCCACCGAGTCGGCAAGGCGCTCGGCCAGCGTTTGCAGGCGCGAGCGCAGCACCTTGTGGTAATCACGACCCCGGGCGTACATCGACAGCGCGGCCTGTTCGGGGTCGTCGAGACGACGCCACTCCACGGCCTGCCAGTCTTCTGTCGTGTCGCGGGGCAGGTAGTCCAGACGCGCAGTGATCACGCGCACCGTGCCCGGCACCAGCTCGGCCGGCCGCGCGCGTTTCAGGCCGTGCGCCGCCATGTAGGCCATCGAGCCATGAAAACCGTTGTTCAACCATTCCAACAACCCGGCCTCGGCATGCGACAAATCCACATCGGCCACGCCGATCTGGGAAAATCCGGCCGCCGCAGCCCACTCGCGCAAGTTTGCGAGCAGCGCGGCCTTGTCAAGACCCGCTTCCAGACCTGAATGTTGAGCACCGATCATTTGTCGATACTACTGACCCGCAGGCTGACCTGGCGCGATGAAGCCGCTTGCGCTGCTACCGCCGCAGACCTCGCCCGCCGCGCAGGCCTGCACGAAGCCTTCATCGAACTGCACGGCGTGCTCGGCGCCGGCAAGACGACCTTCGTGCGCCACCTGCTGCACGCGCTCGGCGTGCCGGGCCGCGTGAAGAGCCCCACCTACACCGTGATGGAGCCCTACGAAGTGACGGGCGCGAACGGCCCGATCAACATCTGGCACTTCGACTTCTACCGCTTCAACGACCCGCAGGAATGGGAAGACGCCGGCTTTCGCGACGTGTTCGCGAGCACCGGTCTGAAACTCGCCGAATGGCCCGAGAAGGCCGAAGGCCTGTTGCCGCTGCCCGACCTGCGCATCCACATCGAGCCCGGCCTCGGCGACCAGCGCGAAGTGCGGATCACGGCCCACACCGCACGCGGCGTGGAGCTGCTGAAGTGACGAGCAGCCGGCGCGCTGCGCTGCGCTCGATGGGCGCCGTCGTGTTGCTGCTCGGCGCGCGCGACCTGGCTTTCGGCGCCAGCATCGTCGCGGTACGGGTGTGGCCAGCGGCCGACTACACGCGCATCACGATCGAGTCCGACGCGCCGCTGGCGGAAAAGCACTTTCTCGCCGAAACACCGAGCCGACTTGTGATCGACATCGACGGCCTGGAACTCAGCCCGGCGCTGCGCGAGATCGTCGGCAAGGTGCGCTCCGACGACCCCTTCATCGCCGGCGTGCGGGTGGGCCAGAACCAGCCGCGTGTGGTGCGCCTGGTGATCGACCTGAAACAGCCGACCGCGCCGCAACTCTTTACGCTCGCGCCGGTCGCTGCTTACCAGCATCGGCTGGTGTTCGACCTGTACCCCACGCGCGAACGCGACCCGCTGCTGGCGCTGATTCGCGAACGCGAAACGGCCGAGCAGCAGGCCGCGAAGAGCGTGCAGGACGCTCTCGGCGAATTCATCGGCAAGGTCGACAAACCGCTGTTGCCGCCGACCGCCGCCGCCTCGGCCGGCCCGCCGCTGGCCGCGCTGCCGACCCCTGCACACGTGCCCACGCCGATCCCGCAGGCGCAGCTGCAAACCCCAGCGCCGCTGAGCCCGCAGGCACAAGGCAAGATCGACCGCCTCGTCGTTGTCGCCATCGACCCTGGCCACGGCGGCGAAGATCCGGGTGCCGTTGGCCCGAGCGGGCTGCGCGAGAAGGACGTGGTGCTTGCCGTCGCGCTGCAGCTGCGCGAGCGCATCAACGCCCTGCCCAACATGCGCGCGATGCTGACGCGCGACGCCGACTATTTCGTGCCGCTGCAAGAGCGCGTGCACAAGGCGCGGCGTGTGCAGGCCGACCTGTTCGTGTCGATCCACGCCGACGCCTTCCTCAAGCCGGAGGCGCGTGGCGCTTCGGTGTTCGCGCTCAGCGAGGGTGGCGCCAGCAGCTCGGCCGCACGCTGGATGGCAAACCGGGAAAACGCGGCCGACATGGTGGGCGGCATCAACATCAAGGCCAAGGATTCGACGGTGATGCGCGCAATGCTCGACATGAGCACCACCGCGCAGATCCGCGACAGCCTGAAGCTCGGCGGCGAAGTACTGGGGCAGATCGGCAAGGTCGGCAAGCTGCACAAAGGCAGCGTCGAGCAGGCCGGCTTCGCGGTGCTGAAAGCGCCCGACATTCCGTCGATCCTGGTCGAGTCGGCGTTCATTTCCAACCCCGCAGAAGAAGCCAAGCTGCGCGACCCGCAGTACCAGGCGCAGTTGGTGCACGCGCTGGCCGTCGGCATCCAGCGTTATTTTGCGAAGAACCCGCCGCTGGCAAGATCGCGGCAGCTTTGATTCCACCGCAAGACACCGCACACCACCGAAGGACACACGATG
>JAYVTD010000652.1:0-3935 GCA_043774765.1 Rhizobacter sp.
GACTGCTGTGGCTGATCTTCGCGCTCACCGACACGCGCTCAAAGGCGGCGGATGCGAAGGCCGCCGGCAATGGCACGCCGAGCGCAGTCACCAACATCGGCGTGATGCCGCCGGGCCAGCAAGTGAATCCGGTCGACCAGTGGGTCGGCACGGCAGGCCGCAAGCTGGCGCAGTACGAGAGCGAGCGCGACGAGCAGACCCGGCTCAACAAGGATCGGCAGGCCTTCGAGGCGCAGACCATGAAGCGCTTCGCCGAACTGGAGCAGAAGCTCACGTCGGCCAGCCAGGTGGCGAACGCTCAACCCGTACCCGCGCCGCCTCCGGTGCAAGCCCCTGCCGCCCCGGTGATGCCGCCGGCAGCAAGCCTCCCGCCACCCCCACTGCCAAGGACGTCGCCCGTCGGCGGCATGCCTCCCGGCGACCCTGGCATGGGCTTGCGCGACGCTGCCTCGCTTTCACCCAATTCGGCACCGACGTTGACCCGCATCACGCTGGTCGACCGCGCCAAGCCCTCGAGCACTGCTGCGTCGGGAACCACCAGCTCGCCAGACCCATCGCGAGAAGTGCGCACGGTCTCTACGTTCCTGCCTGTGAGCTTCACCCGAGGCACCCTGCTCGGCGGCCTGGACGCACCGACGGGTGGGCAGTCGCAGTCCAACCCACATCCGGTGCTGATCCGGCTGTCCGACAACTCGATACTGCCCAACCGCTTCCGCGGCGAGTACCGCGACTGCTTCGTGATTGCCGCCGGCTATGGCGACATCAGCTCCGAGCGCGCCTACCTGCGCACCGAGAACCTGTCGTGCGTGCGATCCGACGGCGCCACGGTGGAAGTCAAGATTCAGGGCAGCGTCTACGGCGAAGACGGCAAGGTCGGCATGCGTGGCCGGCTCGTCACCAAGCAGGGCCAGATGCTCGCCAACGCACTGCTGGCCGGTGTCGTCAGCGGCATCGGCCAGGGCCTGGCCACTTCGTCCACGACCTACAGCACCTCGGCGCTCGGGACCATCGCCAGCGCCTCCGGCGGGGAGGCCTACAAGGCAGGGCTCGGCACCGGCGTCGGCAAGGCACTGGACCGCCTCGCCCAGTACTACATCAAGCTGGCCGAGAACACTTTTCCGGTGATCGAGGTCGATGCCGGCCGCGAAATCGACGTGGTCATCACCAAGGGTGTGCGCATCGACGTGCCAATGTCGGCGGACGCCCAGCGCTCGACCACCACCGCGCCTTCCCCCGACGACCGCTACACAAAGGTGTCCGATGATGAAACCTATTGAACTCACCCGCCCGTTGCGCCGCGATTCGATGGCCACCGCGTTGGCCGCTGCGCTGATCGCTGCCGCAATGCCAGTCGCCGCGGCCACCAAAGACGAAGCACGCCTGCTGGCCGCGCTGCAGAAGGCAAACCCGGGTACCCAGTTCACGCAGGTGTTGCGTTCGCCGGTCGATGGCCTCTACGAGGTCTGGATGAACGGCAACGTCGCCTACGTCTCGGCCCGGCAGCCGCGCTACTTCGTCTTCGGCCGCGTGTTCGACACGCAGACCATGAAAGACCTGACCGGACCGAAGCTCGCGATGATGGCCCGCTCGCCAACGGCAGCCACGTCAGCTGCAACCACGGCTGCGGCGCCAGCGAATGTGTCCCTCGACCAGTTGCCGCTGGCCGACGCGATCAAGACCGTGCGTGGCAGCGGGCAACGCAAGGTCGTGGTCTTCAGCGACCCGGCCTGCGGCTACTGCAAACAGCTCGAACCCGAGTTGGCAAAGCTTGACAACGTCACCGTCTACACCTTCCTCGTGCCGTTCCAGGGAGAGGCCAAACCGATTGCGATCTGGTGCGCGGCCGACCGCGAGCAAGCCTGGCAGCGGTACATGCTGCAGGGCGACGCGGCGGCGCTGAGCGGTCCTGCGTCCTGCGATCACCCGATCGAGCGGAACTTCGCGCTTGCGCGCCGCCTCGGTGTGCAGGGCACGCCCACGCTGGTGTGGGCGGACGGCAGCCGCACCGAGGGCTACGTCGATCACGGCGTGATCGAGGCCCGGCTGACTCAGGCCGGTGCGGGAGCGCAGCCGTGAGCGCCGACCTTCGCACGCGACCGCCCGGCATGCGCTCGGCGCTGAGTGGTCAGTGTCTCGCACTTCCGCTTGTGCTCGCAGGTTGCACGAGCCTGTCGGGCCTGAGCGGGGGTTCCGACTACGCCTGCAAGGCACCCGAAGGCGTCACTTGCGACTCGGTCTCCGGCACCTACGCCAACGCGATCCAGAACAACCTGCCGAGCCAACGCGCACGGCGTCCGGCCGGCGCTGGCCCAGGCGATGGTGCTGCCGCGGTGCGCGGCGCAGTCCCGGCAGTGGCATCTGCCGCATCGGCCACGACAGTTGCAGCGCCAGCATTGCTGGTGTCCCCACTGCGCTCATCGGCGCGCATCCTGCGCCTGTGGTTCAAGCCTTGGGAGGACGCGGACCGCGACCTCTACGACCAAGGCTACGTCTATGTGCAAATCGACGCTGGCCAATGGCTAGTCGACCACGCGCAGCGTCAGATCCGTGATGCCTACGCGCCGCTGCGCCCGCCACCGAAGACCGTCAAGCCTTCGATCGCTGACAGCAAGGATGCGACGCCATCGCAGATGCCGCAACGACCGGTGCCGCTGCAGCGGCCCTCGTCCGAGCTGGACTCCTTGCTGCCGCCGCTTCCCGCCCCCGCCGACAGCACCGACTGAGAGCACACACATGCGCACGCCCGACACAGCAGCATCAACGCCGCCGCCTCGCACGCCGGCCCGTCCCAGCCTCTTCGAGACTCTGGGTCTCGGCGCCACGCCCGACACACCGGCCGAGCAGTTTGCCGCCTGGCTCCCCTACTCGGCCTACCTCGCCAACGAGAAGCTCTTCGTCAACCGGGAGAGTCTGGGTTTCATGCTGGAGGTGATGCCGCAGTCCGGTGCCGACGAACGCATGGCCGAGGTGCTGATCTCGCTGTACTCGAACTGCCCGGCGGCCACCGGCATCCAGTTCCATCTGTTCGCCTCGCCACATGTGCGCGACCAGTTGCGCCAGTACGCAAACCTGCGCGTGGAAGACGACGATCAATCGGAGAAGGCCAAGCGCTGGGGCCGCCCCGCGCGCAACGAGAACCTGTTTCGGACGCTTGCACGGCAACGTGCCGGCCACTTGTTGCAAGGCGCGCAATCCTCGCTGACCTCGGGCTTCCACTACACCCTGCGCGACTTCCGACTGATGATGAGCGTGACGCTGCCCGGCGATGCGGAAGACCTGAACCGGCGCGACGAACTGCTGGCGATGCGCGAGTCGATGGCTTCCACGTTGCGGTCGGCATCACTGCCCAATCGCGTCTGCGACGCAGCCGACCTCATCAACTGGTGCGCGCTGTTCACCAACCCCGACCGCATCTCGCAAACGGACGCCCCCGACCTGCACTACGACGATGGCCGAGAGCTCCGCGACCAGATTGTCGACTTCGACACCATCCAGGACCCGACGCCGAGTGGCCTGCGGCTCTGGAAAGAGAGTGGCGACGACGTACTCGAAGCGCGCTTCTATTCGATCAAGTCCTTCCCCGAACGCTTCTCGCTCTGGCAGATGGGCTCACTGATCGGCGACCTGATGCAACCGGCGCTGCAGTACAGCGCACCCTTCCTGTTGACGATGGGTGTGCACGTCCTCGACCCGAACGCCACCAAGGCCACCATCACTGCCAACCATGTCCGCGCCACCCAGAACGCCAAAAGCAAGATGGCCGACGTGATGCCCGACGTGGGCAAGAAGCTGCAGGACTGGACCGCCGCAGCCCATGCCATCGACACCGGCGGCAGCCTGGTAAGCCTGTACCACCAACTCGCCATCTTCTCACCGCCGCACAAGGCGGTGTCCGCCCACGAAACCGCCAACGCGATCTGGCGCGGCCGGGGCTT
>JAYVTD010000653.1:0-3657 GCA_043774765.1 Rhizobacter sp.
ATGGTCGAGCACAGCAGCACGGCCAGGCGCGTTTCGCACAAGGACTGCACCACGCCGTGCGCGCCGAACAGCACGCTGTCGATCTGCGCGGCATCGACGACGACGATCACCAGCACATCACTCTGCGCCGCCAGCGCCGCCGGTGTGTCGCAAGCCGCGATGCCGGACTCTGCGGCTGCCGCCAGTGCCGCCGGGTCGATGTCGCACACCTTCAGCGCGTAGCCCTTGCGGTGCAGGTTGCGCGCCATGGGCAGGCCCATCGCGCCGATGCCGACGATGCCGATGCGCGGCGCATGGGTGTTCATGCGCGATTCAGCCCCGTTTGCCCGGCTTGCCACCCGCGACCTTCATCAGCAGCTCGATCAGCAGCGCCCGTTCGGCCGGCGAGAGCACGCGCAAGCTGGCGTTTTCCATCGTCGAGGCGATCTTCTCGGCGCGCTGCACCAGCTCGGCGCCCTGGGCCGTGAGGTGGATCTGCTGGGCCCGCCGGTCTTGCGTGCTGCGCACCCGCTCGACCCAGCCGCGCTCGACCATGCGGTCGAGCGTCACGGCCATATTGGGTGGCGAGATGTCGAGCGCGGCGCCGAGCCGCTTCTGGTTGACCTGGGGGTTGGCGGCCACCAACATCAGGATCGAGAACTCGACGATCTTCAGGTCGAGCGGCCCGAGGTGACGGACGAAAACACGGCGCATCGTGATCGAGGCGCGCGTCGAGGCATAACCCACCAGGTGCGTCAGGCGCGACTGGTCCAGGCCATCGGCGCCGGTGTCGTCGCTCGGTGTCGTCATGGCGTTAACGTGCCCTACGCTGCGCTCTTGCGCACGGCGCCCAAGTAGGTGTCGATCACGCGAGGGTCTTTCGCCAGATCGGAAGCCGGGCCTTCGAGCGCGATCTCGCCCATCTCGAGCACATAGCCGTAGTCGGCCACTTCGAGCGCGGCGCGTGCGTTCTGCTCGACCAGCAGGATCGTCACGCCGGTGCTGCGCAGGCTGTCGATGATGCGGAAGATCTCCTTCACCACCAGCGGCGCCAGGCCGAGGCTGGGCTCGTCGAGCATCAGCAGCTCGGGTTTGCTCATCAAGGCACGGCCGACCGCGAGCATCTGGCGCTCGCCGCCCGAGAGCGTGCCGGCGAGCTGTGCGCGGCGCTCCTTGAGGCGCGGGAACAGCGTGAAGACGTTCTCCATCGCTGCGGCGCTGTCTGATCTGCCGAGCCGCACCTGGCGGTAAGCACCGAGCAGCAGGTTGTCTTCGACCGACATGGTGCCGAACAGCGCCCGAGTTTCCGGCACCAGCGCCATGCCCCGCATCACTCGTTCTTCGAGCGAGTTCAGAGTGACCGACTGGCCCTGGTAATCGATGCTGCCGCGCGACGGCAGCACGCCCATCAGCGCGTTCAACATCGTCGACTTGCCGGCGCCGTTGGGGCCGATCACGGTGACGACGCTGCCTTTTTTGGCGCTCAGGTTCAGGCCGTGCAAAACTTCGGCGCGGCCGTAACCGGCGTGCAGGTCCTTGACGTTCAACAACAGTTCGCTGGCCATGCTCAGTGCTCCGTGCCGAGATAGGCCGCCCGAACGGCGGGGCTGGCTTGAACGACTTCCGGCGTGCCTTCGATCAACTTCGTGCCGAACTCCATCACGACGACCCGATCGACCAGGCCCATCACCAGGTCCATGTCGTGTTCGACGAGCAGGATCGACAGGCCTTCACCACGCAGCTGCCGCAACACGTCGGCCAGCGCCTGTTTCTCTTTCAGGCGCAAGCCGGCGGCCGGCTCGTCGAGCAACA
Organism: Rhizobacter sp.; assembly: GCA_043774765.1. Classification (GTDB taxonomy): domain Bacteria; phylum Pseudomonadota; class Gammaproteobacteria; order Burkholderiales; family Burkholderiaceae_C; genus LMDS01. Next base: position 1,792 of record JAYVTD010000653.1, read on the forward strand.
GCAGCGTCGGGTCGGCGCACAGCGCGCGCGCGATCTCCATCAACCGCTGCGGCCCGAGCGCGAGGTTGCCGGCCAGCTCGTGCATGCTGGCTTCCATGCCGATGCGGCGCAGCTGCTTTTCAGCTTCTTTCAGCAGCTGGCGTTCTTCGGCGCGATCGAGCCGGAACATCGCCGAGGCCACACCGCGGCTGCCGCGCAGGTGGGCGCCGAGCGCCACGTTTTCGAGCACGGTCATGCCGGCAATCATCTTCACATGCTGAAAGGTGCGTGACACGCCGCGCCGCGCGATCTCGCGCGAGGGCAGGCTGTCGATCCGCTCACCACGGAGCGTGACCGTGCCGCGTGTTGCTGGCAACACGCCGGTCACGAGGTTGAAGGTGGTCGACTTGCCGGCGCCGTTGGGCCCGATCAGGCCGAGGATCTCACCGGCCCGCACCTGGAAGCTCACGTCGTTGACGGCGACGAGCCCTCCGAACTCCTTGCGCACTGCGTTCACGTCGAGCACCACTTCGCCGTGCGGCGGTCGCGCGCGTTCGAGCAAGGCGAGTGCATCGGCCCAGTCGTTCTTGCGCTGCACGCGCGGCAGGCGCGCTTCGATGAAGGCCCAGACACCGTCGCGGGCGTACTGCAGCACCAGCACCAGCAAGATGCCGAACACGATGATCTCGTAGTTGCCGCTGCCGCCCAGCAGCTTGGGCAACAGCACCTGCAACTGGTCTTCCATGATCTTCACGAGGCCGGCGCCGACCAGCGCGCCCCAGACATGGCCGACGCCGCCGATCACCGCCATGAACAAGTACTCGATGCCCATCTTCAAACCGAAAGGCGACGGGTTCACGGTGCGCTGGAAGTGCGCGAACAACCAGCCCGACACGCTGGCGAGCAAGGCCGCGATCACGAACGCGGTGACCTTGGTCTGGAAGGTGTTCACGCCCATCGCTTCGGCCATGGTCGTGCCGCCCTTCACCGCGCGCAGCGCACGGCCGGTTCGCGAGTCGAGCAGGTGCGTGACGGCAATCGCCGCCAGCACGACGATGGCCCACAGCAGGTAGAAAAAACTGCGGCCGGTGTTGAGCTCGGTGCCGAAGAAACGCAAAGCCGGGATGCCGAGCAGGCCGTCGTACTTGCCGAGTGCGTCGATGTTGCCGAGCAGGTAGTACAGGCTCAGGCCCCAGGCAATCGTGGCCAGCGGCAGGTAGTGGCCCGACATGCGCAGCGTGAGCCAGCCGAGCGCGAGCGCCGCAAGACCGGTGACCACGAGGCCGATCCAGACTGTGAACCAAGGCGACACGCCGTGCGTGAGCGTGAGGTAGGCGGCCGTGTAGGCACCGAGCCCGACGAACGCGGCCTGGCCGAACGAGGTGAGGCCGGCGATGCCGGTGAGCAGCACAAGGCCGATCACGACCAGCGTGTACAAGCCGATGTAGTTGGCTTGCGTGATCCAGAACTCGGGCACGGGCAGCACCGGCATCAACGCGAGCAGGGCGATGAAAGCGATCAGAAACGCGCGGCGCATGTTCATGCTTCTTCGTCCGCGTGGCCGTGCTGGAAGCTTCTCCAGAGCAGCACCGGCAGGATCAGCGTGAACACGATCACTTCCTTGAACGCGCTGGCATAGAACGAGCCGAAACTTTCCAGCAAGCCGACGAACAGCGCGCCGACCGCAGCGGCCGGGTAACTCGCCAGGCCACCGAAGATCGCGGCGACGAAACCTTTCAGGCCGATCAGGAAACCCGAGTCGTAGAACATCGTCGTCGCCGGGCCGATCAGCAGGCCCGAAAGCGCGCCCATGAACGCGGCCAGGCCAAAGCTCAGGCGCCCCGCGCCCGAGGTCGAGATGCCCATCAGCCGCGCACCGAGCCGGTT
>JAYVTD010000654.1:0-4824 GCA_043774765.1 Rhizobacter sp.
GGGATGACGGGCATGGCGCCGCTCGTCATCAAACCGCGCGCGTCGGCACCCGCGGCGCCAGCGCGCACATCAGCTCGTAGCCGACGGTGCCGGCGGCCAGCGCGATCTCGTCGATCGGCAACACCGCGCCGCCCGGGCTCGCGCCCCACAGCGTGGTGATGCTGCCGACACCGGCTTCGGGCACCGGCGTGAGGTCGACGGTGAGCATGTCCATCGACACCCGCCCGATGAGCCGCGTGCGCACGTCGTTCACGAGCACCGGCGTGCCGTCGGGCACGATGCGCGGGTAACCGTCGGCATATCCGCAGGCGACGACGCCGAGGCGCATGTCGCGCTCGGCGGTGAAGCGGCTGCCGTAGCCGACCTGTTCGCCGGCTTTCAGGTCTTGTACCGCAATGATTTGCGCGCGCAAGCTCATGGTCGGCTGCAAGTCCCAGTCTGTGCTGCTGCGCTGCGGGTAGCTGGGCGACGAGCCGTAGACCATGATGCCGGGGCGCACCCAGTCGCCGCGCACTGTTTCCTGCTGCGCTGCGAAGCGCAAGGTGGCCGCGCTGTTGGCGAGCGTGCGTTCGCCGGGCAGGCCTTGCGTCGTGGCCTCGAACAAGGCGAGCTGGTGCGCGATGCCACGGCCGCCGTCGGCGTCGGCGTCGGCGTCGGCGTCGGACAGGTGCGTCATCAGCACGATGCTCTCGACCTGCGTCAGCCCGCTCAGGCGCCGCCACGCGTGTTGATAAGCGGCGGGGCGAAAGCCGAGCCGGTTCATGCCGCTGTTCATCTTCAGGAACACGCGGTGCGGCGTGTGGGTCTTGTGGCCCGCCAGCATGTCGATCTGCGCTTCGTGGTGCACGGTGTGCCACAGGTTCAGGCGCGAGCAGGCTTCGAGGTCGCGCGCTTCAAAGCAGCCTTCGAGCAGCAGGATCGGGCCGCGCCAGCCGAGCGCGCGCATGCGTTCGGCTTCCTTGATGTCGAGCAGCGCGAAGCCGTCGGCGCCCTTCAACCCGGCAAAGGTGTGTTCGATGCCGTGTCCGTAGGCGTTGGCCTTGACGACGGCCCAGACCTTCGCGTCGGGTGCCGCAATGCGTGCCCGGCGCAGGTTGTGCGCGAGCGCGTCGGTGTGTATCAGGGCTTCGACGGGGCGTGGCATAGCGTGAATTCTGCCAGCCAGCGCCGCGCCCCCACTCACTCTCGGGGTGTTCCGACGCCCGCTGCACGAGGGGCGCGTGCTATAACGCCGCCGCCGGGGGACACAAGCGGACACAAAGAACGCCGCGCCCGATACGCCGCCGTTGGAGAGAATGAAAAAAGGTTTCTACACCATCATGTCGGCGCAGTTCTTCAGCTCGCTGGCTGATAACGCGTTGCTCGTGGCCGCGATCGAGATGCTCAAGACGACCGGCGCGCCGTCGTGGCACATCCCGGCGCTCGGGCCGATGTTCGCGTTGTTCTACGTCATCCTCGCGCCCTTTCTGGGCGCCTTTGCCGACGCCGTGCCCAAGGGCACCGTGATGTTCTATTCGAACGGCATCAAGGTCGTGGGCTGCCTGCTGATGCTCTTCGGCGGCCACCCGCTGCTGGCCTACGCCATCGTCGGGCTCGGTGCCGCGGCCTACTCGCCAGCCAAGTACGGCATCCTGACCGAGCTGCTGCCGAACTCGCAACTCGTCAAGGCCAACGGCTGGATCGAAGGCCTGACGATCATGTCGATCATCCTCGGCATTGCGCTCGGCGGGCAGCTGATCGGGCCGGTGATTTCGCGGCAACTGCTCGGCTTCGACCTGCCGATGATCGACACCGGCATCACCACGGCGCCGGAATCGGCAATCTCGGTGATCGTGTTGCTGTACGTCGTCGCGGCACTCTTCAACCTGCGCATTCCGCGCACCGACGCGCCGCTGCAACCACTCGGCCACGGCGTGGCCGGCCTGGTGCGTGACTTCTCCAGCTGCAATGCCCGCTTGTGGAGCGACAAGCTTGGCCAGATCTCGCTGGCCACGACCACGCTGTTCTGGGGTGTGTCGGGCAACCTGCGCATCATCGTCTTCGCCTGGGCCACGGCCGCGCTCGGCTACACGACCACACAGGCCACCTCGCTGGTGGCGGTGGTGGTGGTGGGCACGGCGGCCGGCGCGGTCGTGGCTTCGATGCGCATGCGGCTCGACCAGGCGACCACGGTGATCCCGCTGGGCATCGCGCTCGGCCTGCTGGTGATCGGGTTGAACGTGATCACGAACGCCTGGGTCGCGGCGCCGTTCCTGATCATGCTCGGTGCGATCGGCGGTTACATGGTGGTGCCGATGAACGCGCTGCTGCAGCACCGCGGTGCCAACCTGATGGGCGCCGGCCGCTCGATCGCGGTGCAGAACTTCAACGAGCAGGCCTGCATTCTCGGCCTGGGCGCGTTCTACACCGGCATGACCAAGTTCGGCCTGTCGGCCTTCACCGCGATCGCGTTGTTCGGCGGCGTGGTGGCCTTCACGATGTGGCTGGTGCAGCGCTGGCACAAGTCGAACTGCGTGAAGTACCGCGAAGAACTCGACCACCTGCTGGCGATCGCGCGCAGCGACAAGCATTGAGCAGCGCGGTGGCAACGCCTTCGCGCGCGCTGCCTGCCCTGGCGCTGTGCCTGAACGCGCTGGTGTGGGGCACCGCGTGGTGGCCGCTGCGGTACTTCGAAACGCTCGGCCTGCACCCGCTGTGGACCACCGCGCTCGTCTACGCCGCGGTCGTGATCGTGATCGTGCTGCTGCGCCCGCGCGCGGTGATGCAGGTGCTGCGCGCGCCGGCGCTGTGGTTGCTGGTGCTGGCGGCCGGCACGACCAACGCCACCTTCAACTGGGCGATGGTGATTGGCGACGTGGTGCGCGTGATCCTGCTGTTCTACCTGATGCCGGTGTGGGCGGTTCTGCTGGCGCGCCTGCTGCTGCGCGAGCCGATCACGCGCGCTGCGGCGCTGCGCGTGGCGCTCGGCGTGGCCGGTGCTGGCGTCGTGCTGTGGCCGGCCGGTGCCGGGCTGGAGGCGTTGCCCCTGCCACGCTCGCGGGCCGACTGGCTGGGCGTGGTCGGCGGGTTCGCCTTCGCGCTCAACAACGTGATGCTCAAGCGCGAATCGCAGCGCCCCGAAGAAGGCCGTGCGCTGGCGATGTTCGTCGGCGGCGCGGGGGTGTCGGCGCTGATCGCCCTGGCGTTGCAAGGCAGCGTGCCCTTGCCGCCCGCGCCGGCGCTGGCGTGGGTGCTGCCGGTATTCGTGATGGCCGTATTGTTCGGCCTGGGCAACCTGGCGCTGCAGTACGGCGCCGGGCGTTTGCCGGCGAACGTGACCTCGATCGTGATGCTGACCGAGGTGGTCTTCGCTTCGGGTTCGGCACTCGCGCTGGGCAGTGCGCAGCTGACGAGCCAGGCGATGCTGGGCGGTGCGCTGATCCTGCTCGCGGCTTTGCTTGCGGCCCGCGAGCCGCACTGAAAGAACCAGCGCTCAGCCGAAACCGGTCGGCTGCTCGGTGCGGAAAAGCGGGTCGACCTTGTCGAGCGTGTCCAGGAACTCGGCTTCGATCAATGGTTTGGTCAGAAAACCGTCGCTGCCGGCGAGCGCGGCGCGCACCCGGTGGGTCGACCCGCCTTGGCCGGTGACGACCACCACGTTCGGCGTGCTGCGGGTACCGAACGCCGGCCGCTGTTTGGCGAACTGGCAGACCTGCAGGCCGTCGACGCTGTTCGGCGGCCCGAGCACCATGTCGACGAAGACCAGCGTGAAGGCGTGTTGCGTGATCATCTCGAGCGCACTCTCGCCGTCGCTCGCCTGCTGCACACGGTAGCCGAGCCGTTCGAGGCGCTGCTTCAGGAACTTGCGCGCGATGCTGCTGTCGTCGACGAGCAGCACGTCGCGCCCGCCGCCGCTGAACCGGGTGGTGGTCGGCACACGGGCGCGGCCGCGTTTCATCGGCGCTTCGGGGCCGGAGGCCAGGGACAGGTCAAGATCGAGGTCGTCGGGCAAGATGTCTTCCTCCGGTAACAGGGAAATAGGGCCGCTGTCAGGGGCGGCTTCAGGGTGCCGCAGCGCGACCAGCGCGTCGAGCTCGCGCACGATCTGCACCGGGTCAACCGGCCGCGGCAGGCTGCCCAGGCTGCCGGGCGGTGGGTTCGCGCCAACGAATACCGTGTCGTCGGTGCGCCCGGCGGCCAGCACCGCGGCCAGCGCTTCGGGCAGCTCGGTGTCGGCCACCACCAGGTCGCACCGGTTGATGCTGTGGGCCTGCACGTAACTCGTCAGGCGCTGATCGGCGTGCCTGAAAAACGACGCCATCGCGGCACGCTCGAAAGCACTGAAACCTTCGAGGGCAACCTGGTACGGCGGGTGGGTGTCGGCGGGCATGGGGTTTTGTGGATGGCCGGCACATGTTCAGCGCTGGCCGCGGCCGCGTCAAGAACACGGGGTGGGGCGCACACGCCCGGCGTTAGGATTGCACACCTCCGCCACTTCGACGAGACAGCCATGGCTTCCACCACCGCACCGAGCAGCGTCTACGACTTCGAGGCCTTGTCGATCGAAGGCAAGACCGCGAGCCTCGCGACCCAGCGTGGCAAGGTGCTGCTGATCGTCAACACCGCCAGCGCCTGCGGCTTCACGCCGCAGTTCGGGGGCCTCGAGACCTTGTGGAAAACCTACCGCGCCCGCGGCCTGGTGGTGCTGGGTTTCCCGAGCAACGAGTTCGGCAACCAGGACCCGGGCAGCAACGATGAGATCGCGTCGTTTTGCGAAATGAACTATGGCGTGAGCTTTCCGATGATGGAGAAGGTCGAGGTCAACGGCGCCCAGGCCCACCCGCT
>JAYVTD010000655.1:0-6649 GCA_043774765.1 Rhizobacter sp.
CCGGGTCGTTGCCGGCCTCGACCGAATGCAGCACCGCGCAGCCCGCCATCATGTAGTCCATCAGCTTGTTCGGCGCGATGCCGAAGCGGTAGATCGGCACCCGCTGCCAGCCGATGTAGGCGATGTCGAACTGCGCCAGCAGCGCCGGGATCTGCGCTTTCGGGACGGGCGGGAACAAGTGCACCTGGCCCAGGCCTTCGCTCGCCACGCGCTGCGCGAGGCGCGCCTTCTCGTGCCCGTCGCCGACGCACACGAACGCACAGCGCTCGCCTTTCATGAGCGCGGCGGCATCGAGCAGCACGTCGAGCGCATTCGGCAACCCGTGCGAACCGGCGTAGCCGACGAGGGTGCGGCCGGGCGCCTTCAGCGCATCGATCTGCGCCTGCAACTCTGGCGCGAGCGGTGCGCCTGCGCCCTGCCATTCGTCCGGCGAAATGCCGTTCGGCACGATGTGCAGCTTGCGCAGGTCCAGCCCGTGCTGCTGCATGTGGTCGGCAACCCGCGGCAGCATCGACACCACCACATCGGCGTCGCGGTAGGCGTCGTCCTCGGCCTTCTGGCACAGCATGATGAAAGGGTGGCGCGGTGACATGCCCGACAGCTCGATCGGCGACGCCGGCCACAGGTCGTGCACTTCGTAGACCAGCTTCGCACGCGCCAGCCGAGCCAGCCGCCGCGCGACCCAGATGTCCATCGGGTAGGTGCTGGAGGCGATCACTACGTCGGGCCGGAACTCTTGCACCAGTGCCGGCGATTCGTGCCACAGCCGCCTCAGGAAGGCCCAGATGTTGCGCACCCGGCCGACGCCGTTGCCCACGTAGTGCGGCGCCGGCAGCCAGCGGTAGTTGATGCCGGCGATGCGCTCGTCGCGCGGCTGCTCGGGCGGGTTCAGCTCGGGCTGCGTGCTGCGCACATGCGAATACGCCGCCGCGACGATCTGCACCGTGTGCCCGGCCCGCACCCATTCACGCGCCAGGTAGTACGGCCGGTATTCCATGCCGTGCTGAGGCGAGCCGGCGTAGTGGTTGATCAGCAGGATGTTCATGCTAGGGCCTGTTGACGTCACGGGAGGGCACGCGCCGAAGCCCCACAGACCGCAGGGCAAGGCGCGAGGAAGGCCGTGTGCCTTCGGCACACAACGACCGAGCAACGCGGCCCTGCGGTCTGCGGGGCTTCGGCCCTGCGGGTGATCTCATCAAACAGCCGCCCGCCGCGTTGCAAATGCTCGCCATGGCAGCCACCATGACTGCGCCAAGGCCAAGCGAAGCGCAGGCCACGCCTGCGCCGGCCTTGCGGGCGGCTGTTTGCTGAGTCACGCGTGCCCTCCCATGGCGTCAACAGGCCCTTGCCGCGATCGTATCGGCGTAACAGCGCTCCATCAGGTCGACACAATGACCCCACTCGTATTCGCGCTCCACATGCGCACGGCCGGCCGCACCGAGCCGCTCGCGCAAGCCGGCGTCGAGCACCAGGCGCTTGAGCGCGGCCTGCAATGCGGGCACGTCGTTGCGCGGCACGACCAGGCCGGTCTCGCCGGCCACCACCACTTCGGGCAGGCCACCGACATCGCTCACGACGACCGGCAGGCCGCAGGCGCCGGCCTCGATCACGGCGACGCCGAAACTTTCGCTGTCGAGGCGGCTGGGCGCGGCGTAGATGTCGAACTGGTGCAGCCAGTGCGGTACCTCGTTGTGCGCGACGGCGCCGACGAACTGCGTGCGCTCGCCGACGCCGAGCTGCGCAGCGAGTTGCAGCAACTCGCCACGCTGCGGCCCGTCGCCGACGATCAGCAGGCGGCATGCAGGTTGGGCGGCGCGCACCTCGGCGTCGGCGCACAGGCCAGCGAAGGCGCGCAGCAGCAGGTCGACGCCGTACTTCGGCGCCAGCGACTTGACGATGCCGATGCTGAGCGGGCCTCCGGACGATGGCCGCACCGGGAACCGCGCGAGATCGACGCCGAACGGCGTGATGGCGATGTTGCGCCGCTCCGGCGTGAGCCGCCGCACCTGTTCGGCCATCGCGCGGCTGGTCGAGGCCACCGCCGTTGCGCGCCGCAGCACCTTGCGCACGAGCCAGCCCTTGACGGCGCTCTCATGGGGGAAGTCGTAGACATCGCTGCCCCACACCGAGAGCAGCGTCGGGCGGAAGCCGGACAGTGCTCCGGTCGTGCCATAGCCGCTCGCGTAGTGCACGTTCAGCAGGTCGGGCCGCCACAAAGACAGATGCCGGCGCAGCGCCAGCGCGTTGCTGAAGTAGCCGAGCTGGCCTTCTTGCGGCAGCCAGCACACTTCTGCCCGCGTCGGCAACAACGAACGCTCGACACGCTGCTGCGAGACCACGCTGACCGCGTGCCCGCGCGCCACCAGCGCCGCAGCCCAGCGCTGCAGGTGGATCGAGTTGGCCGGGCCGAGCAAGGCGATCCTCATGCGGCGTCGCCTTCCGGCGGCACAACGCGTCGTGCCTGGATCGCGAAAACCGCGGCGGCCGCGAGTGCCGACGCAGACCACAGCATGCACATCGGCAGCAATGCCGACGGTGATGCGAACAGGCCGCCGAGACCGAGCACGGCCCAGCGCGCGCCTTCGGCGTGCACGGCGACCCAGGGCGTGCCGCTCGCATTGGCGTTCACGCCGAGCACACGCGAAGCCGCCTCGGCTGCGCCGCCCACGAGCAGCACCGCGAGCGCACGCGCCAGCCCGTCGTAGCCCGCACCCAGGCCCAGGCGCGGCCACAGCGGCGCGGCGAACCACACCAGCGCCGCGATGCCGAGCAGCGCGCCGAACAACATCAGCGCCCAGCGCTTTGACGCCTGCGCGCCGGCCCGCTCCATCCAGCGCCTGAACAACAGCGGCGCGGCGTAGCTGACAGGCGTGAGCGGCACCTGCACCAGCGTCAGCGCCATCGTGAACACGCCGAGCACGGCCGCGCCCGAGGCGTGCTCGACCCAACGCTGCGCCAGCAGGATGGCGGCGGTGTAGAGCGCGGCCGCGAGCCACGCCGCGAGGCCGTAGTGGACGAGCTCGCGCCAGCCGACTCCGGTGGCTGGCGGCGCAACGCTCGCGGCGCCTTGCAGCCGCCACAGCGCGAACACGGCCGCGCTGCCGAAGGCCAGCGCGAACAGCCACGGCCAGCGCTGTTCGTTCACGGAGCCCGTCGCGACCAGCACCAGCACCCCCGCCAGCAACACGAGCTGTGGCAAGGCCGTGACCACGTTGAACCATTCGGTGCGCTGGCCGACCAGCAACAAGGCCCGAAGCTGGCCCTGGAACACGCCCAGTCCGACCGCGAGCGCGAGTGCGGCGACCGGCCAAAGCCCGATCTGCGGGTGCTGCACGAGCGTGTAGAGCAGCGCGATCGGCAAGGCCAGCACCGCACAGCCCGCGGCCCAGCGCAAGGCCGCATCGCGACCGAGGCGCGCCGACTTCACGAAGTAGAACAAGGCCTGCGGCAGGCCGAACATCGCAAACGCGGCGATGAATTCGATCTCGGCCTTGGTGCGGCTGAACGCGCCCTGCTGTTCCGGCCCCAGGTTCGCGCCGAGCCACAAGGTGGCCAGCAGCAGCGAGGCCGAGCCCGCGCCCTGCACGAGCAGCGACACGCCGAGTTGCCGGCGCAGGCTCAAGTGGCGGAGCGCTGGCGCGCGGCAGCGAACAGGTTCGACGCGAACAGGCGCCGGCCGATCGGCGGCACGGCGGCGGACGTGGCGAACACCGCGTGTTTCATGACGCGCTGCGGCCACGCGCCTGTGTACTCCGCGCCCTGTCGTTCGCGCCTCAGCGCACGCCGCGCCGGCTCGGTCGCCGTTTCATGAACCCAGACCTGCGCGAACGCCGTCACGTCGAGACCGGCACGCTCGAACAGGGCCAGGCCGTCGGCCAGCGAATAACGGCGCAGGTGGCCCGACACGTCATCGGGGCCGTAGGCGCGGTGGCGGTTGAGCCAGTTGTCTTCGAGCGGCAGGTTGACGAGCACGGTGTCGCCGAGCGCGGCAGCGTCACGCAGGAAAGTTTCGTCGTCGGGCACGTGTTCGAGCACGTCGCTCATGATCACGGCGTCGAAGTGCTGGCCACGCGCATCGCGGAAATCGCCGCAGTGAAACTCGACCTGCGGGAAACGCGCGCGCGCTGCCTCGACGTTGGCCGCCGAGATGTCCATGCCGAGCTTGCGGCCGCCGGCTTGCACCGGCACGGCAGCTATCAGTTCGCCGGTCGCGCAGCCGATTTCGAGCACGCTGTTCAGCGTGCGCCCCGGTGCCAGCAGACGCATCAGTTGCGGCAGCTTGAACAAACGCACCTCGATGTCGATCTGCGCCTGCTCGAACGAGCCGCTGGCGCGGCGCGCCACGTACTCGGGGTGCTCGTCGTACAGCGCCGAGAAGTCCACGCCGGCCGGCGCGGGGCTGCGCTCGTCCGCCGGCATCACTGCAGCGCGGCCAGCACCGCGCTGACCACGCGGTCCTGCTGCGCTTCGCTCAGGTCGGCACTCATCGGCAGGCTCATGACCTGTTCGCTGGCGAGCACGCTCTGCGGGCAGCACTCGGGGCAACAAAGCGCCGCGTAGGCTGGCTGGTGGTGAACGGGCTTCGGGTAATGCACGGCAGTGGGAATGCCCTGCGCCGCCAACGCCGCCTGCACCGCGGCTCGGTTCTCGACGAAGACCGTGTACTGCGCCCACACGCAGTCGCGGTCGCTGCGCACGGCCAGCAGGCGCAGGCCACGCACCCCGCCAAGCTGCTGCCGGTAACGCTCGCCGAGCGCAAGGCGGCGCGCGATCTCCCACTCGAAGCGATCCAGCTTCGCGAGCACGACAGCGCACTGCAGAGTGTCCATGCGCCCGCCCACGCCCACGCGCGTGTGGTTGTAGCGCGCGCTCTGGCCGTGCACACGAATCTCGCGGCATGCCTGCGCCAGCGCGGCGTCGTTGGTGAAGACAGCACCACCGTCACCGTAACAGCCGAGCGGCTTGCTCGGGAAGAAGCTGGTGCAGGCCAGCGTGCTCAGGTTGCAGCTCTTGTTGCCCTGGTAGGTGGCGCCGAAACTCTGCGCTGCGTCTTCGATTACGGCCAGACCATGGCGTGCGGCGATGGCGTTGATCGTGTCCATGTCGGCGACTTGCCCGTACAAGCTCACCGGCATGATCGCGCGGGTGCGCGGCGTGATCTTCGCTTCGATCAGCGCAGCGTCGATGTTGCAGGTGTCGGGTTCGATGTCGGCAAACACCGGCACGCCGCCGAGCAGCACGATCATCTCGGCCGTGGCGGCGAAAGTGAACGGCGTCGTGATGACTTCGTCACCCGGCTTCAGGCCGAGCGCCATCAGCGCGATCAACAAGGCTTCGGTGCCGCTGGCCACCGTGATGCAGTGGGCCGCGCCGGTGTAAGCCGCGAGCCGGTCTTCGAGCTCCTTGACCTCGGGGCCCATGATGTACTGGCCGTGGTCGAGCACGCGCTGCATGCGCTCGGCAATGGGGGCCTTCAGCGCCGCGTACTGGCTCTTCAGGTCGATGAAGTCGAGCTTGTCAGTCATACCGGCACCTCGCCCACGATCGAACAGACACCGGCACGCACGGCGTAACGCTCACCCGTTGCCGGGCACACCGCTTCGCCGTTGGTCTCATCGGTGAACGTCAGGCGTTCGCCATGCCGGCTGACCCAGCCGATGCGCCGCGCCGGCACGCCGACCACAAGCGCGAAGTCGGCCACGTCGCGGCTCACGACCGCACCGGCGCCGACGAAGGCATAAGACCCGACCGTGGTGCCGCACACCACCGTGCAGTTGGCGCCGAGCGTGGCGCCGCGCTTCACGAGCGTGCGCCGGTATTCGTTCTTGCGCGGCACCGCCGAACGCGGGTTGTGCACGTTGGTGAACACCATGCTCGGGCCGCAGAACACGTCGTCTTCGAGCGTGACGGCGTCATAGACCGAGACGTTGTTCTGCACCTTCACGTTGTGGCCGATGCGCACGTCGTTGGCCACAAACACGCCCTGCCCCAGCGAACAGCCGTCGCCGATGCGCGCGCCGGCGCAGACGTGCGCGAAGTGCCATACCTGCGTGCCGGCACCGAGCTGCGCGCCTGCGTCGACGATGGCCGAGGGGTGGATCATGTTCAAAAAAGGTCCACGTTAAAAAACCAGCGGCAAACCGACCCGCACACCATCACGCGCCGAGCGGTAGGCTGCTATCAGCACTTCGAGCGAACGCAGCCCTTCGTACCCGTCGACCGCTGCGTTGGCTGCGCCTTGCAGCGTGTTGATCACGTTGTCGTAATACAGCGGGTGGCCGGGGCCGTAAACGCTCTCCACGCCATAACTCGCGCTCGCCACCTTCGCGTCGTCTTCGTGCGGCGTCTCGAATTCCCAGTGCTCGATCTTGTTGACGGCCACGCCGCCGACCCGCACCGTGCCACGTTCGCCGAGCAGCGTGATGCTGCCTTCGAAGTTCTTGTTGTGCGTCAGCATCGTCACGTTGACCGACGCCAGCGCGCCACTGCGCAGGCGCAGGCTCATCACTCCGGTGTCTTCGGCTTCGATGTCACGCGCCAGCGTGGCGGTGTAGGCGTGCACGTTGTCGACCGGGCCGACCAGCCAGTCGACCATGTCGACGTAGTGGCTGGCCTGGTTCATGAAGGCGCCGCCGTCCATGTCCCAGCG
>JAYVTD010000656.1:0-2976 GCA_043774765.1 Rhizobacter sp.
CCATATTGGGCCGACTCGTCGGAGCCACGCCCGAAGGCTTCGTCGATCACCACGAACCGGAAGCTGCGCGAGCGCAACGCGCCCCATTCGAGCCCGAACTGGTAGGCCAGGCTCGCCGCCAGAATGGTGTAGGCGAGCTTCTCCTTTTGCCCACCCGACTTGCCGCCCGAATCAGAGTAGTGCTCGTGCTCGCTGCCATCTTCGCGCCAGCGCTCGCTGGCGGCAAAGACGAACCAGTTGCGCACATCGGTGACTTTGGCGGCCCAGCGCCGGTCATGCTCGGCCGTACCGTCGCGGCCGCGAAAGCGCTCGACGATGTGCTTGACCTGCAGGAACTTGGCCTCGGAATACTGGGCATCGTCCGAAGCGGTGAACGCGCCCTCGGTGCAACTGCGCAGCTCGGTCTGGAAGTCGCGGATCTCGGCGTCGGTGGCGAGCTGCGCTTCCAGCACGATGAAGCGGCCGGGGTTGTAGTCGATCCGGGTCAGCGAGTCGTTGATGCGAGCGATGCGCTCCTTGATTTCCTCGCGCTCACGGTTCAGTTGCGACTGGAAGTTGGCCACTTCGCGGATCGTGTTCTCGTTGAGCAGCTCCTTGAAGCGCGCTTCGAACCGCGGCAAATCGTCGGCGTTGAGCCGCTCCAGCATGGCGCGGTATTCGTGCGCGGCGGCCACGCTCGCATCGGTCTCGGCGGCGTCGAGCTTGTAGGCTTCCTTGTACTCGGCCATCGCCTTGACGATTTTCTCGCTCAGCCGCGCGAGCTTCTTGTCTTCGGCGTCGATGCGGTCTTGCAGCCACTTGCGCAGCTCCTGCTCGCGCGGGTCGCAAGACTCGATGCTCAGGCTGTGTTCGCCGAGCGCCTCCACGCGCAGCGCGGCGATTTGCGTGAAGCTGCGTGCGTTCGCGGTGAATGACTCGGCCTGCAGCAGCACCTGGGTCTGTACCAACAACGCCTGCGCGATGTCGCGCCGCTCTTCGGTTTTGGCCTTGTCGATGTTGCGCTCGCCGAGCCGCGCTTCGGTCTTCGCCAGCGCCAGCACCATCGAGGCGAGTTGCTCGGCCAGGCGCTTGAGCACATCCGACGCCGATTCGAGCGCCAGCTTCTCGGCCCGCAGCCGCTCGATCTGCGCCACCGCCTGCGGCCAATCGAGCTCGCGGTAGTCGCGGTACTCGTCGAGCTTGTTCAAGCTGCCGAGCCGTTCGCGCTCGTCGCCTTGGGCCTGTTGCAATGCCGCGATGCGCGCGCCTGTTTCAGCCAGGCGACTCTCGAGCACGCGCGCCCTGGCTTGCAAGGTCGCGAGCTTGGCCTCGTTGCTCCAGCCCAGCACATAGCGGCTGCGGTCGTCGAGGCGGTGGCGGTCGTCTTTCTCGTGGCGCTCGCCCGGTGCCTTGATCAAGCCGGCGCGCGTGACGGCCCGGGCCTCGCGGCGAAACTGCTCCTGGTTCGTGCAGCACGCAATGTCGAAGCGCTGCGCGATCTCGCGCTCCAGCCACGCGCAGAGCGGCGAATCGGGCTTGACGACGAGCTTGCGCGCCAGCGAATCGGCGTGCAGCGAGTGCAGTTCGCCGCGTGCGTCCTTGCGCGCCGGGCGCACGCGGAAGTAGACCAGGCGGCCCTTCAGATGAGTGCGGTCGACCCACTCGCTGACCACGCTGTAGTGCTCGTCGGGCACCAGCAGCGACAGGCCGAAGTTGCGCAGCAGCCGCTCGGCCGCGCCTTCCCAATCGCGCTCGTCATCGCGCACCTGGATCAGCTCGCCGGCAAACGGCATCTGTGCCTCGGGCAATTGCAAGGCCGCGCACAAGGCGCTGCGCATCGCGATCTGCTGCGCGTCGATGTTGCTGCGCCGGGCTTGCAGGCTCTTGACTTCGGCCACCAGCAGTTCGTGCTCCTGGCGCCCCTGGGCAAACGCCACGCCGGCCTCATTCAACTCGTTCTGGGCTTTGGCGTCGCGCTCGGCAGCGGCCTCGCGCAACTGGCCGCACAGCTGGCGCTGGGCCAGGAAGTCGTCGGCGCCTTGCATCGAGAGCAGCCCCAAGACGCTGCGCAGCTCGTCGTAGCGCCGAAACTTGACCAGGCGGCGATCACGCTCAGCTTCCGTCTCGGCGAGCTCGTGCGCCAGGCGCGCGATGCGGTCGCCGCCGTTGTCGCTGATGGCGCGGCGCAGCTCTTGCTCCTCAAGCCGTTCATCGCGAAGCTGTGCGCCCAGCCGCTCGATCTGCGCCGCCTGGCGCACCAGTTCGTCGCCAAGGTGCACGAGCCGCTTCTCCAACAGCTCGGCCTTGTGTACTGCAAAGAAGGCCCTGAGCGCCTCGCGGCATTCACGCCATTGGCCGATCAACGCCACCAGCTCGTCGTGCCGTGCGCAGTCGGCCACCATGGGTGCGAGCAGCTCGACCTGGCGCTTGGCCTTGAGCACCGCCTCGTGGGCGCGGTGCAGATCGTCGTAGTGCGAGATCAACGCGCGGATGCGCGGCGCCACGTCGAAGGGCTCGAGCATGTGGCTGCGCACGAACTCGGTCAGGTTGCCGACCGACTTCATCGACACGGTCTGGTGAAACAGCTCCAGCGCCTGCTCGTTGTTGATGCCGAAGCGGCGCCGAAACGCCGCCCCGTAGGGCGGAAAGCTGTCTTCGACCTCGGCACCGCCGGCACGCAGCCGCTTGCGCAGCTTGGCCATGTCGGGCCCGAAGTTGGCAAAGTCGTCGGCAATGGTAAGTGCGCGATCCGCCACCACGTAGAAGCGCACCGGCTGGCCGTGGGCCTCCTTGAGCCAGAACACCTGAGCCAGCGTCACCGTCTGGTCGTAGCCCGCGTTGTGGAACACACCCAGGATCACCGAATAGCTGTTGGCCTCGCGCAGAGCCACCGGCCGTCCCGAGCCGCCCTGCTCGTTGCGCTCGGACTTGTAGTGGCCCAGCACATACGAGCGCAGCGTGCGCTCGCGCGCGTCGGCCCCGGCGGCCTTGTTGTAG